>JBFMBP010000139.1 GCA_040755155.1 Candidatus Omnitrophota bacterium
TTTATCCTCGCATGACAAATCAATAATTAAAGTATGGAATTTTCAATTGAACGAATATACCTTGATATCGCCTGAAATTAAAATCGGAAACAATCCGAGCAAAGATATTTCGATCAATAACCAATATATATTAATTGGAAATGACGCCGATGGCCATACGACGCGAATTGTAAATATAAAAACAGGAGAAATCGTCAAAACCTTGGATTTAAAGGAAGACATGTTAGGATATAATGATAAAGTGAGTCATGCGAAATTTACTCCTGACGGCAAGTACGCCTTAATATGCGTCGATGAAACGGCGTATTTGTACGACGTATCGGATTTAAATTCCAATATTAAAAGCGACGGCAATTTTTAATAAAATTTGGCAATAATACAAAATGGATGGGCCGATTCGTCGGCCCATTTTTTTTTAATTTTATATGGAGCGGCTATGATGTATAGGTTAGCGGCAATAGCGGCGCAAAAGTACGAAGACCCCATATCCGCCGATTTTCGCGATTTGGCGCTCAACGCCATGGAAAAATCCAACGACGCGAGGCCGTGAATAAGGGTCTGGACGATCTTGTGAAATATTCCAACACGCCTGACGAAAATTCTCAAGCGCTGGCGGTGGTGGAAGCTTTGCTAGGGGATGTGGAAGCGAATTCCTACCTCTTCAGCCAGGCTTCGCTGTCCAAGGCCGAGTTTTGAGCGTCAAAGACGCGGCGAAGAGGCCAAACCCCTTTTCAACAGTAGTAAAAGTCTATAACATGTAAAATATATTTACAAATATCCCAAATAATGGAAATAATAATACGGGTAACTATTGACAACGATCTAAATTCTTACTATAGTAAGTAATAGAGGCGTCGATAATATAGTTGAACATGACAACAAACTTCCAGACGAACGCAGGCGGACAAAAAGAGCTGGAGGTGGAAGACAATGACGAGAAAATCGAAAATCCATTTCGGAAACTGCATCGATTGCCAAAGATACGCCCGGTTGGACGGCGAAGAACGCTGCCAGGATTGCGCACGCAAAGAGATCGAACTCGTCGACGCCGCCTGCCATCTGCTTCGAGATAATCCCAAAGCCTCGCGGGACGACATCGCAGAAGCGCTGAACGTCCAGGCGAGCCGGGTGGAAGATTGGATGCGCCAGCGCAAAATCCGCACCGTCGCCGTCGATTTTACCTGCGAACATTGCGGTAAAATCTTGAAGAATTCATTGACCTGCGATTGCCGTCAGGAGATTTCTTCTCCTCCTTCCCCCAAGCCATCCAAAACGCAGCGCATCGTTTTTCTGGAATACAACGCCAAACGATCTCCCAGAAAACGCCGAAAACTGCGTCTGCGATTGTCCGCCGTTATCGGCTAGCCCACCTGGCGGGCTGCGCTGCGCTTAAAGACTGCCCTGTCGTTCTATTCCTTTGAAATATCTCCCCATAGCCCTATTCCAAGGCAATTCCAATTCTGTTATGTTGTTAAAAAATCGAATTAATCCTAATTTTTTGCAAAGGGGCTATTATGAATGGGGAATCCAAACAAAGCTGGGTTTTCGTTTCCATCCTATTGGCGGGACCGATTGCCTTCCTCGCCATGCTCTTGGCGCCTTGTCCCGAAGCGCTTTCCGAAAGCGGCCGCCGGGTGGCGGCGGTGGCGGTTTGGATGTCGATATGGTGGTTGACGGGAATCATCCCCGTCGGAGCGACCGCCTTGCTGCCCTTCGCCCTGTTTCCCTGGCTGAACATCATGAAGGGTGACAAGGCGATCGCTAACTTCGCCCATTGGATGATCTTTCTCATGCTGGGCGGCTTTTTGATGGCGTCGGCGATGGAGCGCTGGAACCTGCATCGCCGCATCGCGCTGGCCACGATCGATTGGATCGGCGCAACGCCCCGGCGCATAGTTCTAGGATTCATGATCGCATCGGGCTTCATATCCTTGTGGATCAGCAACACCGCGACGTCGCTCATGATGCTCCCGGTCGCCATAGCCGTACTCAAAAAATTCCGCGAGATTGCAAATAAAGAAATCTGCGACCGGATCGAACCGGCGCTCATGCTGGCGCTCGCCTATTCCTGTTCCATCGGCGGCGTGGGCACATTGATCGGCACGCCGCCCAACGGCATATTCGTCAGCCAGGCGAGCAGCCTTTATGGGCAGAAAATCGGCTTTTTGGATTGGCTCAAAGTGGGTATTCCCATGATCGTAGTTTTGATTCCCATCGCCTGGTTCTATTTAGTCCGAATCCAATTTCCTCTTCCCTCCCGCGTCGTTTCGGGAAGCGTCGAAGTGATTCGAGAGGAGCGTAAAAATTTGGGGCCGATGAGCCGGGGAGAAATCGGCGCAGCGGTTATCTTCGTTCTAACAGCGTTAGGTTGGATCTTTAGTTATCCCATAACGATAGGCGATCTGACCATCCCCGGCATTGCCACCTATTTCCCCATGGTCAATAGTGAAGCCACTATCGCCATGGTTTCCGCCGTTAGCCTCTTCTCCATTCCGGTGGATATTAGAAAGCGGGAATTTATCCTCGATTTGAAATCCGCGCTGGGCATCCCCTGGGATATCCTCTTGATCTTCGGGGGCGGCATCTGTCTCGCCAACGGCTTTACGGAATCGGGACTGTCGGAATGGATTGCGAAGCAGTTGACGTTCTTAAGCGGTTTCCATCCCTATATCATCGTTCTGGCCTGCGTAGCGACTGTAACTTTCCTGACGGAAGTAACGTCCAATACCGCCTGCGCCACCATCTTCATGCCCATCATGGGCTCACTCGCCGTAGGCATCAACCAAAATCCCTTCTTGCTGATGATCCCTTGCTGCGTAGCTGTTTCTATGGCCTTCATGTTTCCCGTGGCGACGCCGCCCAACGCCGTCGTCTACGGATCGGGTTTTGTTTCCATCCAGCAAATGTCGCGTGCGGGCTTCGCCATGAATTTCATCGCCATCACATTCATCACGCTGCTTTTTTTGACGATCGTCTCTCCCTGGCTTGGAATAGAGTTGAACGCCGTCCCGAATTGGGCTATAAGCCATCCTTAATGGGGACTGGGAGACTGAGGGACAATGAGACTGGGGGACAATATCAGAATATTTTTGTTTTTATCCTGAAAATCCTGTATATCCTGGCCATCCTGATTCTGACAAAAAGAGAGTAACATCCACCCCATCCCGAAACGCTTTAATATTGAAGCGTAACCTATCATTTGAACTAGTAGAGGAGAATCGTCATCCTGATAACTTCGTACTTGTCCGTCGCCAAGGAAACCCTGAAGAGTGAAGCCGATGCCATATTGCAAGTTTCCTCCCGCTTGGGAGATAATATCGATGCGGCGGTGAAAATCATTCTGAACTATCCCGGCAAAACCGTTGTGGCCGGGATGGGCAAATCCGGCCATATCGCCCAAAAAATCGCCGCCACGCTGTGCAGTACGGGAACGCCTTCCGTCTTTCTCCATCCCGCCGAAGCTCTGCACGGCGATCTGGGCGTCTATGAAGCGGGAGACCCTACGATCCTCATTTCAAAAAGCGGAAGCACGAACGAACTGCTGCGTCTGATTCCCCTATTGCGTTCTTTGAAATCGCCCTTAATCGCCATCATTGGTAATTTGGACTCGCCCTTGGCCAGAGAAGCGGATGTAATTCTGGACGCCTGCGTAGAACGTGAAGCGGACCCGTTGGGCTTGGCTCCCACCGCCAGCGCCATAACGGCGTTGGCTTTGGGAGACGCCCTAGCTTCCGCGCTGATGTCCGCCCGCCGCTTTACGGAACAAGATTTCGCCAATTTTCATCCCGCCGGGCAATTGGGACGCAACCTCTGGCTGAAAGTCGCCGACGTCATGCACCCCAAGAACCGCGTCGCCCAAGCCTCTCCAGACAGCGCTTTGAAGGAATTGATTATATCTATGACGCAATACAACTTGGGCGCGGCTTGCGTGCTGGACGAAAACGAGCGGCTCGCGGGCATCATCACCGACGGCGATCTGCGCCGCGCTTTGTTGAATCATGAAGAGACCTGGACGCTGCGGGCGGCCGATATGATGACGCGCTCGCCGGTAACGATCTCTCCCCACGCCGCCCTCAAAGAAGCCCTGCAACTCATGGAAGATCGCCCCTCGCAGATTTCCGTCCTGCCCGTGCTGGAAACATCCACTAACCGCTGGTTAGGATTGATCCGGGTGCACGACATCTATCAACCGATGCTGGTATGATTTTGATTTTTCAATATTTATATCTTGCTTTGTTATCTTTTTAATAGTTTATATAATCGATCTAAAGAATCCTAAGATTGACTTCATGATATCGTAGAGATAAAGTTCTGTAAGCATTTGAAATTCTTGCATTTGCTAATTCGGCGAATTTACGGCGATCATTTCTTAAAAGAAAGCCCCTAAATTTCTCGTGAGGCCATTTTAATCCACGAAACAAATGGGAGGCAAATGATGGCAGAATGGAAATGGAAAGGCGCACGGTGGTGGAAGTTTGATTTCCATGCGCATACGCCGGCATCCAATGATTACGGAAAAGGGCCAAATCAAGCGCAGCTCAAGCAAATAACGCCGAAGGATTGGCTTCTTAATTATATGCGCGCTGGGATCGATTGCATTGCGATAATGGATCACAATACCGGCGCATGGTTTAAACAACTTGAAGAAGCTTTGTCGATTTTAGATAGAGAGAAGCCTGACGATTATCGGCAATTATCTTTATTTCCAGGGATGGAAATTTCCGTTCAAGGCGGCATCCATGTTCTTACGATTTTTGATACTTCAAAAACTACTTCTGATATCGATGCGCTTCGAGGAAGCATAGGTTATCGCGGAACTCCTGGCCATTGCGATGGAGTAACAACAAAATCCTTCGTGGATGTTGTGAATGAGATTGTTTCTGCTGGAGGAATTGCGATTCCCGCCCATGTTGATGAGGATAATGGCTTATTTCAACAAAAAGGAACTACGCTTGCACAGGAATTAGAATGTGATCAAATATATGCAATGGAACTGATTAATCCTGCCTTTCCAAAACCGCAAATCTATAATGATAAGAAATTATCATGGACAGAGGTTCTTGGAACAGACGCCCATCACCCCACTGGAAATGACGGCCAACAATATCCAGGCAGTCGCTTTACATGGGTGAAAATGGAGGAACCTGATATCGAAGGATTGCGGTTGGCGCTTTTAGATGGGGCGCTTTCGATAAAACGCAGCGACCAAGTTACTGGAGATCCAAACCAACACGCCGACTTGGCTATAGAAGAAATCAACGTCTCTATGGCGAAGTATCTAGGACGCGTAAATCCTTTTGCGCTCCAACTGAATCCCTGGCTTAATGCTATAATTGGAGGAAGAGGGACTGGAAAATCAACTCTCGTGGAATTCTGCCGGATTGCGCTTCGACGAGAGAAAGAATTACCTGAGGATTTGGAAATTGAGTTTAAAAAGTATTCCAATGTATATTCTAGTCGCGAGGACTTTGGCCTTCTCACGGAAGAAACGGAAATCATAGTGGTTTACCGTAAAAACGGAACGAAATTTCGAATTCAATGGAGTACTAATGGCAATTTAGAACCAATTCAAGAATATATTAATGACGAATGGCGCCGAGCCGCAGGAGAAATCCAGCATCGCTTTCCAGTTCGCATCTACAGTCAAAAACAGATATTTCATCTTGCCAAAACGCCGCTGGCGTTGCTCAAGGTTGTGGACGAGGCGCCTGAAGTTGATTATCGATTATGGAATGAGCGCTGGCATGAAGAAGAAGCCCGCTTTCTTTCCCTTCGCGCGAAAGCTCGAGAAATCGAAGCGGGATTATCGGAAGAGCCGAGATTATTAGGCGAACTCGATGACGTAAAGCGAAAGTTAACTGTCTTTGAAGAAGCGGGACATGCAGGAGTATTAAAGGATTATCAAAAAAGAAGCCGCCAACAAAGAGTTGTTGAGTTATGGAGCGAAAGTTTGGCAGACATAGGCGACCGGCTCCGCGAAGTTGCCGGAGATATTGTTCCGGATGAACTAGACGAATCGGCATTTGATATTCAATTGCCGGAGGACGGCGAATTAAAGGATCTCGCAGCATCAACAAAACGCCGCATAGATGAAATTAGGAAAAAACTTGAAGAACTTGCATTGGAAGCCGATCATGCTGTTGCCGAATGGCAGAAAAATAAGGATCAATCAAAGTGGAAGCAAGATGTAAACAAAGCAGTTGGCGATTATGAGTATTTACGCAAGAAACTTGAGGAAGAAGGAGCGGGCGATCCCTCGGCTTACGGGGAACTGGTTCAACGCAGACATACTATCGAACAGCGATTGCAAAACCTGCAGGAACGTAAAAATCAAGTAAACGATCTGCGAAATGAATCGAAAGCAAGTCTATCGCGGCTATTGGAAATCCGCCGCTCCCTGACGGAATTGCGCCGCTCGTTCCTTGAAAGCGTATTGACTGATAATCGCTATGTGCGTATTGAAGTCATTCCCTTTGGAGCGAAGGAAACGATCGAAGAAGAATTTCGCCGTATTATACAAAAAGAAAGTGAAGAATTTAAAAAAGATATTGAAGGGCTATTGGATAATCTATTAATGAACAGTTCGTCTTCATCGCAAAGAGAGGAATTTTTAAATAATATCAAGCAACATATACATGCTATTTATACGGACGCATCGGGATTCATAGAAGTGAAAGATGCGCGATTCAAGAAACACATTAAAAATTTGCTCCCTGAGGCAATAGACCGTCTTGATCTATGGTTTCCCGAAGATTCTCTTGAGGTTCAATATAGCGCAACAGCGGATGGACAGCGTTTCCGCTCCATCCAAGAAGGTTCGCCTGGTCAAAAGACAGCGGCTTTGTTAGCTTTTTTATTATCTTACGGTAAGGAACCTTTGATTCTAGACCAACCGGAAGACGATCTGGACAATCACTTAATCTACGACCTGATCGTCACTCAGTTGCGAGAAATTAAGCAGAATCGGCAGGTAATCGTTGTCACGCATAATGCAAATATTGTCGTGAATGGCGATGCTGAACTCGTCTGCGCTTTAGAGGCGCGCGGCGGCGAGTCGCAAAAAGAATGCGAAGGCTCGCTGCAGAAGAAAAAAGTCCGAAATACCATTTGCGGGATTATGGAGGGGGGACTAGAAGCGTTTAAACGGCGATATCGCCGGATTGCATTGGAGAAATTCAATGTTTGATAGTATAGAGGAATTATTACAGAAAATACGCCTTGGCGAAGACACCTCGCTGGAATTAAAAACAATATCCTTTAAAGGAGACAAAATATCCGGCCCTGCGCGGGAAAACCTTGCCGACGAGCTGGCCGCAATGGCTAATACGCACGATGGCGTATTAGTATTGGGAGTGGATGACAAGACAAAAGAGATCACGGGCATTATCCCTGCGGAAAAACTGGAGACAGTTGAAAAGTTTGTGTTTGAAATTTGCAACGAGAGCATAAAGCCGCCCATCGTTTTTCGGTCGTTTCGATTAGAGTTGCCTGACAGCGCCGGGACATTGCAACCCGTTCTAAAAGTGGAAATACCCCGCAGCTTATTCGTTCACGAAAGCCCGGGCGGCTACTTTCATCGCCAAGGTAGTTCGAAGCGGAAAATGCCGCCCGATTATCTTGCGCGTCTTTTTCAACAGCGCAGCCAGGCGCGATTAATTCGATTCGAAGAACAGCCAGTCCCTCAGTCAGGATTAAACGATCTTTCCGGAGATTTATGGCGCCGGTTTACAACTCGTTCCAACGAGTCCGAAGAAACGGTCTTGCTAAAACGGAATTTGCTGACCAAGGAAGAAAATGGCGTAATCCGCGTTTCAGTAGCTGGCGTTTTGCTCTGCAGCATGCATCCAGAACACTTTCTACCCAATGCCTTTATCGAATCTGTTCGTTATCGTGGAACTCAGCAGGACTCAAATTACCAAATTGATGCGCAACGAATACGAGGGCCGCTGGATCATCAAATCGATCAAGCGATGGCTTTTTTGAAAAGAAACCAACGTATTGCGGCGGATAAAGTTCTTCACAGAATTGATATTCCTCAATTTAGTGAAAGAGCTGTTTTTGAGGCTGTAGTCAATGCCGTGACTCACCGCGATTATTCCATCTTTGGATCGAAAATACGTTTCTTTATGTTTGACGATCGTTTAGAGGTTTACTCTCCTGGCTCTCTTCCGAACACTGTCACCATTGAAAATATTGCCCTGCGGCAAGCAACGCGAAATGAGCTGATAACCAGTCTCCTCGCAGAAACGCCTATAGCAGAATCTATCGAAAATGTTGGACGTGGATTTTATATGGAAAAGCGAGGGGATGGCGTTCCAATTATCTTGAGAGAGAGCGAAAAACTATCAGGGATAAAACCCATCTACAAATTGATAGATGATTCCGAACTACTCCTTACTATTTATGCAGCGCCGACAAGGAGACCAATCTCCTAATTATAAAGCCACCAGTTTCCCCGTCTTAGTATTAATAGTATAAGTTTTGTGAAAACGGTACGCAGCTCGCCAAATTGGAGAAAAACAACCATGCTTGAAGAATCTATTCCGCCCGCCTGCTTCGAACTCGCGCCCGGTGTTGCGATCGGCGGCCATCCCTTTTTGTTGATCGCGGGACCGTGCGCCGTCGAATCGGAAGCGCTTGTCATGGATACGGCGCGGCGCTTGAAAGAAATTACGGCCTCGCTGAAAATCCCCTTCGTTTTCAAAGCTTCTTTCGACAAAGCCAACCGCAGCAGCTTGAAATCCTTCCGCTCCATCGGTTGGGATGACGCCCTGCAAATCCTCGATGGCGTCCGGCGCGAGATCGGCGTTCCCGTATTGACCGACGTTCACGAAACCGCCCAGGTCGAACGGACGGCGCAGTGCGTGGATATTTTGCAAATCCCCGCCTTCCTTTGCCGCCAGACTGACCTCCTGCTGGAATGCGGTCACAGCGGCCTGCCGGTGAATATCAAGAAAGGCCAATTCATGGCGCCGGAAGACATGCGCGGCGCCGTGGAAAAAATCCGCGAAACCGGCAATGCGCGCGTCCTGCTTACGGAACGGGGAACCAGCTTCGGCTACCATAATCTGGTCGTAGACTATCGCTCCCTGCCCATCATGCGCCGCTTCGCCCCCGTCGTCTTCGACGCCACCCACAGCGTCCAGACGCCGGGCGGTTTGGGCGATTCGTCGGGAGGGCAACGAGAATTCGTCCCCACTCTCGCACGAGCAGCAGCGGCGGCGGGTGTGGACGGCTTCTTCATCGAAACTCATCCCGATCCCAGCCGCGCCCTCAGCGACGGACCGAATATGATTCCCTTGGACGAGATGCCTCTCTTGCTGCAATCGCTGCTCGATGTCTCCACAGCCTCTCGTTATAGTCAGGGATAAACCTGAAAACAGCGTTTCACCTTCCCTTGCGCCCAAATTTTTCGTAGGATACCCAATCTGTCGTTATTTTGCGGCGGCGATTTTATCAATGGCAAGCGATGGGACGATCCTATGGAAATGGAAGCATTGAAGGGACTCGATTATCTCGTAATGATCGTCTATCTGGTGGGGACGGTCGGCTTTGGAATTTACCTGGGTAAAAATATTAAGACGGGAAAAGATTTTTTTCTTGCCGGGCGCAAACTGCCCTGGTGGGCTGTAGGCATGTCGATGGTGGTTACGGATATCGGCGCCATTGACGTCGTGGGCATCGCCGGAATGGCTTATTCCTACGGGATCGTTATGGGCAATTTTGACTGGATCGGCTGCATCCCAGTCATGCTGATTGCGGGCTTTCTTTTCATCCCCTATTTCTGGCGCTCCGAAGTCTATACCATTCCCGAATTTTTAGGCAAACGCTATAACAAAGCAGTGCGCACGGCGGCGGCGTTGGTATGGGGCGTATTCCTGGCCTGCAACTTGGGCATCATGCTTAATGCGACGGCGAAAATGATGGAAGTGATGCTGGATTGGCCGATGGTGTTTTCTATTATCGCCACCGCCGTTGCGGTCGGAGTTTATACTTACGCAGGCGGATTGACCGCCGTAGTCTATACTGACGTGATCCAGTGCATCGTCATGTTCGTTGGATGCGCTCTGACGCTCTTCATCGGTCTTTATAAAGCAGGCGGAATTTATTCCTTCGTAGAACAAATTCACAATCTCGGCGATCAATACAAGAACCATTTCGAACTCATTCTGCCCGCCGATACTAAGGCCCCATGCCCTTGGTCGGGCATTCTTCTCGGCCTCGGCTTCGTGCTGGCGCCCGCATACTGGATCGGCAACCAAGCCATTGTCCAACGCTGTCTGGGCGCGCGTTCGGAATTCGAAGCGAAGGCCTCTTTCATGTGGGGAGCGATTTTAAAAACGTTCATCCCCTTCATCATGGTGGTTCCCGGCATACTCGCCCTGGCGCACAATCCCAACATTCCCGACGCCGATCAAGCGCTTCCCATCCTCATCCGCGACGTATTGCCCGTCGGAGTATTGGGGATTTTCTTCGCGGCTTTTCTGGCGGCGCTCATGTCCAGCGTCGATTCGTGCCTAAACTCGGCGGCAACGCTCATCACCAAGGACGTATACGAGCAATACATCCGCCCCAACGCCTCCGATAGGCACTATCTGATCGTCGGACGCCTCATTACTGTCTTCGCCATCGTTTTCGCCGTCTGTTTTGCAATATGGGTGCAGCGGGAAAGCATCTACGCCATGATCCAAACCCTCTTGTCCATCTTCCAAGGGCCGAGTCTCGCCATCATCCTTTTGGGCGTCTTATGGTGGCGCACGACGGGAACGGGCGCTTTCATTGGCCTTGTCGGCGGCATCGCCTTCTCCTGCTCGCTTACGCTAATCAACAACTACGCTTCGCAACCGATATTCCAGATTCAGGAACCCTTCTTATACATCGCCTGGTGGTCGTTCGTATTCGCTTTAATCCTGACGGCGGTTGTCAGTCTGCTAACGCCGCCCGAACCGCAAGAAAAACTGGTTGGTTTGGTCCACCGCTACGTGATGAGGAATGATTATGCAAAATCTAATTGATGGGTTTGCTTCCCTAATTCGCCTACCCGGCGACGCCTTGCGCGAAGCCGTCGTCGCGATTCCTCTCTGGGCCGCCAAAGGGATTTTTCTTTTCTACCCGCTGATTTTATTGATCTGGATCTATTCCATGAGAGAATCCGAGGTGAAAGGCGAACTTCCCGGAGCAAAGAAAATCATCGACTTGCGCCCCTATGCGGCGGCATCTCTTATCATGCAGATCGTCATCTACGCCATTTTTTAATTATTAACTCATGTTACGCATGAGAAAGAGTTAAAAGAATATTCCACAATTACGTTCGAATCGCGTAGACGTGAAAGGAAAAAGAAAAACGCGAAAAAGGAATCCCTTCATAAACCCGCCGTTGAAACGGCGGGCTATTATTGTTTGCCCCTTTAAAGGGGCATTTGGCAATAGCCCAGCCTTTCAAGGCTGGGAGAAGAAATTTCGCGGCATTCGACTCTTATTGCGTTTCGAAAGAACCATAATCATGGAAGCCTCAACGCCTTTTTTGAACGATTTTTCCGATGGCATAAAAATATTGGCTGCGTAACAAGAATTATTAAATTGAAAGAGACCGGCCTCGACGCTGCCGGTCTCTTCCCTTGGCGTTATCGATAAACGCAACCGCTCACTTTTTCTCTTTACTATAGGCTTTCAGGAGGCCAGTTCCCGTACTCGCTTCGGGACGGCCTGGCACCTGCGTCGAAAACGACCACTTAACAAAGCCATTCACGCTGGGATGAAGCCAAAACTCGCGCATAGTAGTAATAGCGACGGCTTGGCCGTCCTGGCCCGTAAAACCGAACGTTTCTTCGCTTATTACGTGAGCGCAGTCTTTGAATTCGCCGGCGGGAGCCTTGATGGATTCATCCTCTACGCGCTTCGCCGTTATTTTAATCGTCATCGGCGGATTCTCGTTCCATTGGAATTTCGGTTCGTATTTCTTCTCTTCCCCCGCTTTCAAGTCCATATAATCGAAAGGAAAGGGAGGATCAATGATCAACGCGGCGTTTTCTCCCATTTCGATCTTATCGTTCATTCTTTTAGCGTCTACATGATGCTTGGCGGGCTGCTCGTCGTTGTCGCCCCATTTTTCCTGGATAATCCACCGTTTTTTCTCGCTTTCGCCCTGAACGGCAATCACTTCCCGCGTGCGGTCTCCCACGATCTTGGTTCCTGGCGGTCGAAACGGGACATCACCCTCATGCTGGTAGGTCCATTTCTCTCCCACCATCCATGGATCGGCGGCGAAAGCCGTCGCCGACAATCCCGCCAATACCATCCCCATTGTGAATAATGCCAATCTCCTCATGCTGGTCTCCTTTTCCTTAGATTTGAAATATGCCGTTGCCTTACCCGTTTAATTAGTATTCTGAAATGGAAAAAAGGTTTCGCGATTTTGGAATTTTTAAACCATAATTCGCTTATCTTAGCGCAGCTCTTATCGGCGCGTTTTCCAGCTCTACGCTAGGCAGATTCCCTTGTCCCACGATTCGGCGAGCGTCCAGGATTTCGATTCCCACCAATGTTTCGTCTGCGGCAAGATTTATACTAATCTCTTCCGTAAGCCGTACGCATTGGCATTGATGGTCTCCCTCCAACAAGCGGATATAGAGAGCGTCCACTTCTTGATCGTAAGAAATTCGCATAAGGTACTCTCCAGAATTTACTAAATGGTTGCTTAATAGATAAGGCTGGAGATTTTGAAGTTATGGTTGGATATTGAATGTTAATATTTCGCCAACAAACTATTCGCTGTTATACAAAAAAGAGATCATGCCACCGACAAGTCGGCCTCCAGCGGATTCTGCTTCTTAAAGCGGCTCACTCCCATGATGCTGAAGCCGATGATATTTCCCTGCCCATCCACGCGCTCCATCACGGCGTCATGATCGGTTTCCTTCATATAACCGGCGCCCTCTTCAAATTGCACTTCGAGATAATCGGCTTCGGCGTCAAACCAGAGTTTCACTTTATGGGCCATATGTCTTCTCCTGATTTTGGTCTGTCCGTCAAGTAAGCTGTAACAATGAATGCATCCTCCTCAAGATATTTTACCACGGCGCATAACCATTTACCACCTACTAGGGTATGTGCAAAAAATTTATAAAACAGAAGCGCCGCCTCATCCGACCGGGAACGGCGAACCAGCGCTGGTATACTCAATACCTGTTCTATTCCATCTCCATACCTTTCATTTCCGGATGGGTGAGGATATGAATAAGTCGCTCCTCTGTCAGCCGCACTTTACGGCCAAAACAGTCTTCCATTAAAAACATTCATCTACCCCTATTCCATTCTCCCATAAAACGCATAGATCATTTAAAAAATCGGTTGCAGGGCGATCAAACCATCAGTGCGCCGCCGATCACTCGAACATCGGCCCTTTCTCTTCCGCCAACAGGTATTTTTCCAGCCACTCCACCGTCCATTGGGTCAGACGCGAATCGTAGGCGTGGCCAGCTCCAAGCATCATGGCGTAGGCCAGATTCTCTTCCGCCTCGGCTACGGCGTATTCGGGATGCAGTTTCTCGTAGAGCTGCGCCGCGAAATGGGGGTCGGCGCGAGTATCTTTCTCTCCCGTTACGATCAGCAACGGCTTCGGCGCCAATTTTTCCAGAAAATTCAGCGGTTCGAATTGTTGGATCAGCGGATGTTTTTCCAAGCCTTTGAATTCCACCAGACTTGTGATTTTGCAGACGGGCAAGAGAGCGATGCAGCATCGCAGACGCCTTTCCTGTCTCAAGGCGTACAAAGCATGCATCCCTCCCCAGGCCAATCCCGCCACCGCCATCTTGGCGGGGTGAGCGATTTTCCGGTCTACGAGAAAATCGAAAATCTTTTTGATATCTTCCATCGCGCCGTAGAAGGGATTTTTCTCCTTATGCGTGATGATCTTCATGAGGTTCTCGATGGCGGGGCGTTCTTTGTTTTCCCGCCTTTCTCCATGGCCGCGCAAATCAACGGAAAAAAGATTGACTCCGAGATCCCGGATCGCCTCGGCGAACTCGAGGTACCGATCTTGAAAAATCTGATTGCGGGATCCATTCAAGCCATGAAAGTAAACCAGGGTCGGCGTCGTCCGTATCTCGTGGCCGGGCCGTGAAAGCAGGCCGTGAATCGCAGGCGTTATGTCCTTGATCGTAACAGGAAAGATATTCAGCGGCATAAGAGAATTCTTTCAATACGAATTTGAATCGTTTTCTTTGCCATGAGAATACGCGAAACCGGCACGGATGAAAAGAGTATTCTTAATTTCAACAATGATTATCCTCGAAGGGGCGTCCCCTCGCGGAAGCCCGAAGATTCAAGGATGATCGGGATTTTTTATCCTGAAAAAACCTGCAAATCCTGCCCATCCAGTTTCAGACATATATTTCGTCAAGTATAATTAAATTCTATGTGGCGCCGTCCGCCGACTCTACTCCTTAAACGATAGGTATAAATAACCATGTACGAAGAAATACGCCGCGAGTTGGAACCTTGCGAAAAACATCTCGAAGAGCTTGGGAGGTTTCTTTGACATCCGGGGCAAACGCTGCGAAGTCGAGCGCCTGGAACTAGAAATGAACGCGCCGGGATTTTGGAACAATCCCCAGGTCGCCCAAGAACACGGCAAGCAAATCAAGCGCTTGAAAGAATTGATTGAACCCTATTCACGCTTGAAAGCCTCCTGCGATGACCTCGCCCTCCTGATCGAAATGACGGAGGAGGAGAAAGAAAAAGGTCACGACGAAGAATTTCAGGCGGAATTGGAACGTTTCCGCGGAGAGCTGAACGAATTCGATCTGCGTTGCACCCTCAGCGGCGAGAACGACGCCGCCAACTGCTTCGTCAACATTCATCCCGGCGCGGGAGGCACCGAATCCTGCGATTGGGCTTCCATGCTGATGCGCATGTACCTGCGCTATGTCGAACGGCGGGGTTGGAAAGCTCAGATCGTCGACTTTTTGGAAGGGGAAGAGGCGGGAATCAAAAACGTCACCATCCACGTTAAGGGCGAAAACGCCTACGGTTACATGCGGGCGGAAACCGGCATTCACCGCCTGGTGCGCATCTCCCCCTTCGACGCCAACAAGCGCCGCCATACCTCTTTCACGGCGGTTCACGTCATGCCGGAATTCGACGACGACATTACAGTCGAACTCAACGAGAAGGATTTGCGCATCGATACCTACCGCTCCACCGGCGCAGGGGGACAGCACGTCAACACCACCGATTCCGCCATCCGCATCACTCACTTGCCGACGGGAACCGTCGTCACTTGCCAGAACGAACGCTCCCAGCGCCAAAATCGGGAGACGGCGATGAAAATCCTCTATGCGCGCCTCTACGAAATGATGCAGGAGGAACAAGCCGAAAAAATCGAGGAAATCTCCGGCGAAAAACGGGATATCGCCTGGGGCAACCAGATCCGCTCGTATGTATTTCATCCCTATAATATGATCAAAGATCACCGCACCGGCGTGGAGCGCGGCGACATTCAAAACGTGATGGACGGCGACCTGGACGATTACATCTCCGCCTATCTGCGCGCTTCTCTAGCTGGCAAAGACCTGAAGGTGAAATCCATCGGCGACGCCGTCGAGGCGGACTGACCGGATCGCCTTCGATATTCCGCGAGGAGCCGCTTGACGCCTGATTCGCCCACATTCAACGCCAATCGGCTCGCCGCCAGCCGATTCCATCCCCATCTTCTCCCCTTCTTAGAGGAGCAGGAGCCGGAGAAGGCGTCTGCGCCTCCCATCGGCGACGAATACGATGCGATTCCATTGGACGAGAATCCGCTCCCCCGTTCCAATCGCTATGCCATCGTATTCGGATTGGGCGAGGGAAAATGGATCAAGGATTTTTTTCGGCAAAACCAAAATTCTTGCCGCCGGCTTTTGATCGACGAGCCGGACGCCGCACTCTTTGCGAATACGATGCGCCGCGCCGATTTCTCGATTCTTTTTAGCGATCCCCGCGTCCATTGGTCGGTCGGCCCTCAGGCCGACAGCGTAAGCGAACGCATGAAGAACGACGCGACGGAAATCGGCGCCTGGGGCGTCTCTCTTTGGATCAACCGCTCCGCCGCCGCCCTCTTTCCGCAATTTTATCGGCAGCGCCAAGAACTCGTCCACCGCTTGGCGGCCATGGCGAAACAAAACGCCGCCCTTCAGATCGACCGGGGATTCATCATCCAACATAACATCCTGCGCAATTTGCCTTGGATGCTGCGCTCCTGCTCCCTCGAACTTTTCGAGAATCGATTTCGAATTTCTCCCGCCAACGTCATCGGCGCCGGGCCGTCATTGGATAAGAACATCGACTCCCTGCGCCAAGCATCCCCAGGCGTATTATTAATTGCAACGGATACCGCACTCTATCCATTATTGAAGCGCAACATTCAACCCCATTTCATCGTATCCTGCGACCCTTTGACGTTGAATGCGCGCCATTTCGAGAATGTTCCCTCTTTAGACGGCGCCATCCTGGCGTTTTTGCCTGAAGTCAATTTCCGTATCTTGGAGAAATATCCCCATCATCCCCATCTACTTTGCCTGCATGACGGGGAATCGAAAACCTTGCGCCGCCTTGCCCGGTTCCTGCCCCCCGGAAACCGATTCCAGAGGCGCATGAATGCGGGATATTGCGCCTTCTCGCTCGCTCGATATTGCGGATGCTCGCCGATTATTCTGGCGGGAATGGATTTAGCCGTCTCTCCGCAAGGCTTCTCTCACGCTATGGAAACGGGAAACGTCTCGAAAGTGGAGATCGATCCCAGCGGGAAATCCGCTAGCTTATCGGGAAATGTGGAAATCCTACAAACGCCCGTGGAAGAAGTGGAAGGATATTACGGCGGAACGGCAATCACTTTCAATCATTTCGCCCAAACGATCCTGAAACTGGAACAAGAGATCGCCCAAATGCCAACGCCCGTCATTGATGCTACCGAAGGAGGCGCAAAAAAACGCGGCGCTATTCGCATGTCGTTGAAAGACGCGCTGCTCCAATATCCCGGAGCAGAAGACATTTCCCAACATCTTCATTCCTTATTATCGGCGCCGCTATCTTCGCAAAACGCCGATCCAATGCCTGAACTCGCCGCCCTGCAATGCGGAGTCGTTGAGGCGCTTCGGCAAATTCGATCGGGAAAAATTCGCCTGTCTCAATGGATGGAAAATCATCGGCAAGGGGAAATGAGCTCCGAGTCGATTCGCATCGGCCTCCAAACCTTTTTTTCGCGTTGGAACGATCTGCTCTTCTCGCCTGGCTTGGACGAGGCGGTGGATATCGGCCTTTCCCGCTGGCGCTTTGAAACGCAGCGCTTCGAATGGCCGCAGAGAATGGAGGATCCGGCGAATGCGGCCTCCTCTTGTCAAATTCTCCAACAATGGCTGGAGGGACTGCAAAAAGATTTAGAATTCTTCGCTCAACTATACGCCTTGGCCCTCTCTTCAAAAACCGCCATTCATCCTAAAAACGGCAGTTAGCAATTTGTTTGAGATTATTAATCCTTGGAGGCTCTTGCAAAATGGATAAAGTCTACGCTTTAATTCTCCCCCCAAGTTTGGGGGGAGTTAGAGGGGGGGTGATTTTATTAGGTTTAAAGCAACCCCCTCCTAACCCAATGTCATTAAGTTAAGACATAACGTGACGAAATTCCATTCCCTCGCCCTCTGGGAGAGGGTTAGGGTGAGGGATTTTAAATTCAACAAATTCATGCTATTAGATTTGTTGATATTTTCGATTAAGGAATTAGTCTATCCTTAACTTAACGACATTGCCTCCTAACCTCCCCCAGGCTTGGGGGAGGAATAATGGAATTTTTCAAGAGATTCCTTGTTTTTTAATAATGATGCGTAATGGCATCCTTCTCACCCAAAAGGTGAGCGGAATGGATTTCATAACTCGCTGAATTTATTATACTAATCACTCGTCACTTGTAACTTATCACTGTTTTTAAGATCATTCATCATTCCAAGTGGGTGGCAAGGGCAAGGTTTTCTTTGCCCTTGAGCGATCTGCGCAACAAGAAAACAGGAGAGAATCCAACGACTCTCTCCTGTTTTATTAAGAAAATCTATGGAAATACTCCAGCGAGACTTAATTGGCCGCCATCAACTCGTTTTTGGAATGAGTTGATTCGCGCAGCAAAAGACGTTGCGAAATAACGATTTCCCTCTCATCATTCGTATACCGAGAATCCATTTCGAGGCCAAGCTCATTGCACAATACACGGATGATGGCGTCTGCATACTCGGACGTGCACGGCGAGACGGTGGAAAGCCGCGGTTCGGAATACCGCCCGTAGCTGAAATCGCCATGGCCGATGATCGCTATGTCGTCAGGTATGCGCAATCCCAGCGTTTTCAATGCCCGCGCCGCTTCCAGCGCGATAATATCGTCATACGCCGCTAGGGCCGTAGGAGGATGAGAGCCGCGAAAGATCGACTCGAGCCGGGTTAGATTGACGTGCCATTCTTTGAACATCGCGGGATTGATTACTAACGCATCCGGATTCCACAAATCTCGTCTTTTCATAGCGTCCTTATAGGCGTTCCACCGTTCCGGAATCGGTCCAAAATCGGATTCGCCGCCTTTCGGTCCCGCATAGGCGATTCGAACATGGCCTTGTTGTAGAAAATGTTCGATCGCTTCACGGGCGCCGCCATAATAATCCCTGCGGACGATATACCAGGAGGGATTGGAATACTCGGACACTTTTTCGCCGATGATGACGGGCTTTTTGTTTTTCCCGAACAAAGAGGCGACGCTGACGTGCTTTTTAGGCTGAACGGGGAACCAGATCATCGCCCTGACCTCTTTATCGAACATCGTCCGGGCCATATTCAATTCCGCTTCTTCGTCTTCCGGCGAGAACATGATCATGACGTTGATATTCTTCTGGATCCCTTCTTCCACGATTTCCGACACCAATCCATCCGCCGAAGAATAATTCACCGGCATGATCAAACCAACGAGATTCGGCTCAGCCGTCTCCTTATCCCCATCGGCCGATCGCTTTACGACGAACGTGCCGCTGCCCTGACGCGATACCAGCCATCCTTGCCGTTCCAATTCGGATATGGCTCTAGTGACGGTGCTAAGGCTTAACCCATGCTCTTTCATGAGTTTCTCTCGCGTAGGAAGCGGATCCCCGGCTTTTAAAGCGCCTTCGTTTATTTGTTCACGAAGATGTAGCATCAATTGAACATACTTGGGTACCCGTAAAGAATCGAAACTTTTCACATTACACCTCGAACCTGATTGTTTTTTCCCCGATATTTAGGGTAACAGCCCATAATGCTTAATATCGAAAAAAAATTCAACTTAAATAAAATCTTCCCATTTTCTTTTTTCAATGAGATTAAGATTCATTTTCTTGTCCTCCAGCTTTTCCCTCCTCTCATCTTCAACAATTAATACGAATTTATATGATATTCGTCTCCAAAATTTTCCCATTTGATCCATTCATGGTTATAATTTTTTTTATTTTTTATATACAACCGAAAAAACCAACAAAAAATACAACCATTTCAATACATCTATATAATCGAATCATTAGAAAAAGCTAAAACATTACACCATTATCTTATCTCTTCTTTTTTATTTTGGAAGGTTTAAGGCAGAAGATGATTAATTATTACAAAATGAAAAATATATTAACAATTATTAATGCTATAATTCCCCAGTTTATACGGTAACAAAAACACCAACCAGCGTCAGGTTTGAAGGAAGAAATTTATGGGATTAATAGGATTATCTTCTTTGATTGTAACGATTTAGCCTTAGGAAGGATTAATACTGTTTTGTGAGAGAATTAACGAATTGTTTCTTCTTATCCAAATCTTTCCAAAGCATCCAGCCGATCAAACCTGCCGCCGCGCCGCCGAGCTGAGCCAAAGCGGATGCGTTGCTGACGCCGGCGATATGCCATTGGGCGAGTATCAATTGATAGCCGATCCACGGAAGAAATACTATGCAGGCGGGAAATTTTAACCAAATCCAGTTAAAGGTTAATGGATAGCGGAAAACGAATCCGAATTTCCGGTCATGGAATTTCAAAGCGTAAAAAACCATAATCCCGGATATGCCCCCGCTGGCGCCGATGCAAGGAATATCCGGATGAGGATCGAAGAGGACGTGCTCCATGCCTCCCGCGAGGATCGCAAAAAGCAAAAATAGGAGGTAACGGGATTTCCCCAAGAAATCTTCAACATCCGGGCCTAGCATGTTGAAAAAATATAGATTGCCCAGCAAGTGGACGATTCCGCTATGGAGAAAAAAACTGGTCAGAAACGTTAGACCCGCCATGCGCCGCGCTTGATTGGGATAAAGAGCAAAATGTTGAAGGGATGAATTGAAATTTTGAAAAGCCAGTACGCTGGCTATGGCGATGGCGGCGAGGAGGCCCCAGGTAAACCAGGGAACGGTTATTCTCGCATCCTCCTCCATCTTAACCGGCAACCCCAAAAGCAGGCTTATGGCGCTTTTCATGCTTGAGGAAGGTCCATCGTCGCTTTCCCAGAAAGAGCGTTGGTCGATTTCCTTGAGATGTTCGGCGCAAACTTTGCCGAAAGCAATCGCTGCGTCTTTGGGGAGTTTATGGCTTTGGAGAGGACGCCAAGGCATCAGTGGAAATTTTTCGTATTCGCCAGCGTCGAACCAAACGAATTGGCAGGGAACGCATACGTCAAGAAGGGGAAGTTCGGAACGGGAGGATGAATCCACTTCCAGCATTTTTTGCCCGCAAGCGGGACAGGAGCGCTTCTCGGTACCTTCGCCATTCAGCGCTTTTTTCCAAAAATAATTGACGGTTCCTTTCTCCAATCGCTTGCGTAAAACCGACATATTGACGGCGCCGCCGCCGCATTGAGGACAAAACCAAAAGAGATTGCCTTCATGATTCAACGAAGAGAGTTCAATTTGGCATTCTGGACAATGATAAACCATCTCCGAGGTCATAAGCGCCTCTATCCGCAAATTATATTTTCTTAGATGCTACAATGCCCTCCATGCTTTTCATAGTATCGTTGATGGTATTCTTCCGCTCGGTAAAACGTCTGCGCCGGAACAATCTCCGTAACGATTTTTCTTTTGTAGCGATGGGAATTTTGCAGCCGTTCTTTCGATACGATCGCCTCTTGCTTTTGTTTGTCGTTGTAGTAAAAAATCGCGGATCGATATTGGGTTCCGATATCAGGTCCCTGCCGGTTCAATGTCGTAGGATTATGATTCGCCCAAAATACTTTTAAAAGTTCTTCATAAGAAACTTGGGCGGGATCGTATTCCACATAAACGGCTTCGGCGTGTCCCGTTCGATCCGTACAAACGTCTCTATACGTGGGATTCTTCGTGGTTCCGCCCATATAACCGGCCGCCGTCTCTGCGACGCCTTTCACTTTGCGAAATGTCGCTTCTACGCCCCAAAAGCAACCGGCGGCGAATGCGGCTTTTTCCATTTTGACATCCTTTCTCGCATTAAAATGAGCGGCTTCGTTTCGGGGTTTAAGCTTATAGAGTCCCTTCACCGCCGGAGCCAATAGAATAGCCAACAGTAAAACAAACAAGAAGAGAATCCATTTTATAGTTCGGCGCGAGAAAAACAGGTTAGATGAAGAGCCGGAATCATTCGGGTTCGATAACATGTCCTTGCTCCTTGAACCGCCGCAGTTTGTAGATCAAGGCTCGGCGGCTGATGCCTAAGGCGCGGGCGGTTTCCGTGCGGTTGAAATTGCGATCGCGCAGCGTTTGCAGAATGGCGATGCGCTCGATCTCTTCCATCCGGTTTCCCCGGGATTCGCCGCCGCCCTCTTCGCTTGTCTTCCGGCCCGCCGCCTGAATTCGTTTGGGCAGATGTTCGGGCAGAATCAATCCGCCTCTCGCCATCAGAGACGTCCGCTCCATCGCATTGCGCAGTTCCCGTACGTTGCCGGGCCAATCGTAAAGTTCCAGGCAAGCGGTTACGGAAGCGGACAAGCGCGGCTTGCCTTTGGAAAATTCCTCCGCGAAACGGTTGGCGAGAGGAAGGATGTCCGCCCGGCGTTCGCGCAGCGGCGGGACGTAGATTTCCATCACGTTGAGCCGGTAGAACAAATCCTCGCGGAATCGTTTTTCCTCCGCTTCTTTTTCCAGATTCTTGTTGGAGGCGGAAAGAATGCGCGCATTGGTTTTTCTCTCGGCGTTCGATCCAATGCGCTGGAACGTTCCATCCTGCGTTACGCGCAGCAGTTTCGCTTGCAGCGAGAGCGGCATTTCTCCAATCTCGTCCAGTAGGATCGTCCCGCCGTTCGCTTCTTCGAAACGTCCTATCCGTTGATTGACGGCGCCGGTGAAGGCGCCCTTCTCGTGGCCGAATAGTTCGCTTTCCAGCAGCGTTTCGGGAATGGCGGCGCAGTTGACCTTGATAAGCGGCCCCGAAGCGCGTGCGCTCCAGGCGTGAATCATATCCGCTACGACTTCCTTGCCCGATCCGCTTTCGCCATGAATCAAGATGCGCGTGTCGGACGGCGCCGCCAGCGCCGCTTCACGGAATACGTCCCGCATGGCGGGGCTAAACGCAATGATGTTTTCCGGCAATTTCAGGTCATCGGGAAACCTCGGCGCGGCGCCTTGTTCCATGCCTACCGCCTGACGCACCGTTGACAACAGTTCGTCGAGGTCGATCGGCTTTTCGAGGTAATTGACGGCGCCGTCGCGCATGGCGCCGACGGCGTCTCGGATATCCGCGTACGCCGTCACCAGCAGCACGGGAAGAATGGGATGCTTCTCCCGCGCCCGGCGCAGCGTTTCCAGACCGGATACGCCCGGCATCCGCACATCCGATACGACCATACTAATACTTTGCGCATCGAGAATGTCCAGGGCTTGTTCCCCCGAAGAAGCCGTTACGATATCAAATCCCTGGCTGGAAAGGAAAGATTGGATTAGGCCGCGTTGTCCCGCATCGTCGTCGACGACGAGAATGTGCGGCTCTATATGTGAATCATCGTCTGTGCGAATGGCCATTGCGATCGAACCTAGGAGGCGGCTTTCATTTCGCTGAGCCGGAAAATCGAACCATGGCCGCTGGAAACGTATTGAATATCCCAGCCGTGCGCCAACACGATTTGCATCACGACGGCCAATCCCAATCCCGTGCCATTCTTATTGGCCGTGTAATAAGGCCGAAAGATTTTCTCCACTTCGTGTTCGGGAATGCCCGGCCCATCGTCCCGCACTTCCAAAGAATACTCATCCGGCCGGGATTTTGCAATCCGAATTTCGATCTTGCCTTGGCGCGGCGAGGCCTGAATGGAATTCAGCATCAAGTTGAACAATACTTGACGCAGCAGCAATTCGTCGGCTTGGACGACCGTCTCCGGCCCCGATATTTCGAATTGGATACTCTTGTCTTCCATATCGCTTTCCAGCGTGCGCGCCACGTCTTTGACTACCGCGTTGAGAGGAATAGACGCGGGTTTCGGCTCGCGGGGACGCGAATATTCGATGAATTCGTTCAACTGGGCGGTAACGCGATCTACTTCTTCCGTAATATCCCGCGATCGGGCGCGGACTTCCTCCGAGGCGTCTTCCCGTTTGGAAATCAACTGAGCCAAGCCTCTGACTATATTCAAGGGATTGCGGGTTTCATGCGCCAGTCCGGCGGCGGCGAGATTCATTTCCCGCAAACGGGCGTTCATCTCGCTGGCCCGAATCAATCGCAATTGCAATTCCGACGAACGCGCCATGTTGCGCCAGGCGGCGCCCAAACCGACCACGGCCAATAGGGCGATGATGCTCATGGCCAGACGCAGCCACATGTCGCGTCTGATTTCCGCCCAATAGGAATCGGCCGACATCAAGAGAACAAAACCGTGCAAGCCTTGCTTTTTGATCATCTCGTTATACTGTGCTTCGCTCAACCAGGGAGGACGTCCGAAAAAGCGCGGCGGCCTTCTCGGCTCTTGAAAAAAGAGGGGCTGGCCGCTCGCCGCAGCTATGGCTGCCGTCGCGTCGGGAGGGAACATTCCCGGGCGGCGGCGCATCACCATATCCGCGGTGATAGGAATCGTCGCTCCTCCAATTCCAAATGGCCCTCCCATCAATTCCTCTCCGGGAGGCGGAGGAGGCGGGAAAAACTCGTCGTCTTGGATTCCGCCTGGACCTCTTCTGTCCGGTTCGTCCCCCCGCTGACCGTCTCTTCTTCCCATGCCGGGCGATTGGCCTCCGCGATTGTCCGGTCCTTTCCGATCCATCCCGTCATCCCGCCGTCCGTCTCTTCTCATCATATCCGTGACGGGTACAACGATAGTAGCCGAGGATTGTTCGGGAATATCCCGGCGTTCGTCCAAGCCAAGATCGACCAAATTTACGAAAGTTACTGAGTTACCGTTCCAACGCTCGCCCTGTTGGGGCAGATCCTTCGCATTCAAGTTGAGAGGTTCCCCAGCGGAAGCCACTACCTCGCCGGTTGAATTCAATAAAGCAATGGATATCAATTCGTCCGATTTGGAGAGTTCCTGCAACGCCATTTCCAACCGAGGCTGCAAAACGAAGCCGAAATGGCGCTGAGACCGAATGACGACGCTGAGGGAATTCGAGATATCGAGGGCGCGGTTGAGCAGCGCCGCCCTGGCTCCTTGCTTCACTTGATGGTGTTCGAGAACATGCCACACGCCGATCGTTCCCAACACGACCGCGAGCAATCCATAAACGATGTAATTTCGATCGATTCGCATGAGACTTTCGGCATCCTGCTTCTGGAGAATGGCATTACCGGCGATTTCTTATTTGCCGGAGCGGCTTCTGATTTTCGACATCGGTCCCGTTGGAGAAGGTTTTCTGCTCTTTACGGTTTCTTCTTTGACGACCGGCTTTTTGGGCGATTCCGAGGTTTTCTCCGCTTCGGCGGGCTTTTCCGCTTCCGCCCGCGCGGGGACGCCTTCGAGGAATTTGTTGATTTGTTGTTCCGAGAAGACCTTCGGAGCCAATTCCGTTTTCCCCTTTTCGTCGTTCGTCATTTCGGCGAGTTGATCCGTTCCTTCTACGACGTACGGCGTAAGAAAGATTAAGAGCTCCGTCTTGGAATTCGTTTTAATCGTGCGCTTGAAAGGATATCCCAATAAAGGAATATCGCCTAGCACGGGAATCTTACGCACGGTCTCGGTTTTATTATCCTCCATCATGCCGCCGATGACTACGGTTTGGCCATGAGGAACCACTACCCGCGTTTCCGCCGATCGTTTGGCGAAAACCGGCGCGTCGATGGTGTCGGAAATCGGCACCGTTTCGCCCGTCAACGTCGAGATTTCGGGCGAAAGGTCCATCTCCACCAGTCCATTATCGCTGATATAAGGCGTTACGCGCAAAATGATGCCTATATCGTCGTAAACCACGGTGTTGATGGTTTGGCCGTCCTGCGTAATCCGGCTGTTGCTGATGAACGGCACTTCCTGGCCAACCGTAATCACCGCTTCTTCGTTGCTCCTCGTCATGATGGACGGTCTCGACAACACTTCCAACTTTCCTACTTCGGAGATAGCGCGCATCGTCGCTTCCAGATCGTTTTCTATGATCTTATAAAAACCGCCCCGCGTCTCCGCCGCCAGACCGAAGAGCGATTGCAGAGTATTGGCTTGACCGCCGCCGAATTTGATAGTCCCCTCGATGCCGAAATCCAAGTCGTCATTGTGCGTTACTTCCAAAAAAACGACCTTGATAAGAACCTGGGCAACGGGTTTATCCAAATGTTCGATGATTTGACGGATATGTTCGTTCGTCTCTTCGTCTGCGATGACGATGATCGACTTCGTATCCGGATCGGTCTGAATTACGGCTTGCCAGGCGCGTCCAGGAGTATAGGAATCCGCCTGGTAACCGCTTCCGGAAGATGAGGAAGAACTGGAGGAGGAACGTCCCGTGCCGCCCATGCCGCCCATGCCTTGGAAAAATTGCGCCGCCGATTCTCCCGCCGTCCAACACGCGATGGCGGCGAATAACGCCATCTTTATTATAATGCGTTTATAGTTATTCATCGTCTTTCACCTCGATCTTTCGTTAAGCCGTTTCATCTGGATGAACCCATAGAAGAACTATCGCCGCCAAAACCGCTGTTGGAAGAATTGCGGCTGCTGGAGGAGCTGTTGCTCGTCGATGAATTTCTGCCGGTGGCGCTGGTTCGGGAAGTCGACGAGGTGCGGCTGGTTCCCAGCGATTGTTCCTGAAACATTCCACTCAACACGTCCGCCACGTAGTCCACATCCGCATTTTTGAGAGTGTAGATATAGACTCGCTGCGTTTTGGATGGATTGGCGTCGAGTTGTTTTATCATCTGTTCGATCTGCAGCATCAGATCCTTCGAGGCGCTGACGACGACGGATTTGGTGCGGATGTCGGCGACGGCCGTTACCGTCTCCTGCGCGAGTTTACGTTCGCTGTCGCTTTGATTCTGCTGGCTTGGTCCGCCCGGCCCGCCGGGCATGCCCGGCATGCCCGGCATCGCGAAACGGCGTCCGCCGAATAGCCCCCGCTGTTGGGTTTGATTGGAAGTAGTTTGGTCTTGGAACAAGTCCGTAATCAACTGCGCCATTTCTTCCGCATCGGCGTTTTGCAGGCGGAACACCCGGATTTCCGTCAGTTCTTCCTTGGCGGCGTCCACTTGTTCCACCAAATGTTCGATAGTGGGCATGACCTCTTCCGGCGCGCTGACGATCAGCGAATTGGTCTGCTCGTCGGCGGCGGCCGTGATGCGGAACGCGGCCTGGCGCGCTTCGCTATCCCCGCCTTCTGGAGTTTGTTGCTGCATCCCCGGCGGACCGCCAAACATCATCTGGAAACGGTTTCCCCCCCGCTGGCGGTTGCGGCTGCTGGCAGTGGAGCCGCTTTCATCGTTTTGGAAAAGATCGTTCACGACTTGGGCCAGTTCGGAGGCGTCGGCGAATTTTAACGGAAAGACTTTGATGGACGATACGCCCGAGATGGATGAATCGAGCGCCCGGATGATTTCGGCGATGCGGCGGATGTTGGCTTGCGTATCCGTCAAAACGATGGCGTTGCTGCTTTCGTCCGCCGTCATGGTGGCGTAGGACGCGAGCAAGGGGCTGAGATTGTCGATCAGTTTCACCGCGTTGGCGAAGCGAACGGGAATGATTTGCGTTACCATCTCATCCGTTTTGGGAATCGCCGCCGGTTCGTTGCCTTTTTTGACGGGAATGTTCCGCTTCTTGGCTTCCTCGCGGGTGACGATCGTTAAAACCCGCTCGTTGCGCACGGCGGCGAATCCTTTTTCGTTCAAGACGGTGTTGAGCAAATCGACGGCTTCGTCTTTGTTGAGCGGTTGATGGCTCCACACGTCCAGCTGGCCGTCGACATTGGCGTTCTTGATAATCGTGAATCCAGCCGCCCGGCTGAGGTAGTCCAGCACTTCATCCAGAGAAGCGCCGCGAAAATTAAGGCGCAGCCCTTCGCCGTTGTTCGCTCCCGCCACGCCGGTGACAGTGTTGATCTTGAATGCGGCGGCGTTGTTTACCGGCTGGGGATTTTGCGCCGCGATCGCCGGACTATTCAAAGCGATCGTCGCGCAGACAATGGTTAAACGAAATATGAGATAAAAAAACTTCGTGTTCATGGCTTCATCTCCTGACTTCGGCGTTGCCTTAATTTGGCGAGAACGTCTTCGCCTCCCTTATCGCTGGTTTCCGCCGCTCTCGTTTCGGCGGCAGTTTCCGCGCGATTATCGCTTCTATTGGAATCGGGACGGCGGCCTTCATCGCTTCTCATCCCATCCCCAACTTCCCATTTTCCCTTCTCCCGCTCGATGAGGCTTTTGCCGACGGGAAGATCGAGTTGCTCGTTTTCCCGCATTAAGATTACGCCTTCCGTCTCGATCGCCGCGATGCGGAAACCGGCGAATTCGTCCCCCAATTTCGCCACGCGCCGATAATCGGATTGCGAACCGTCGAAAAACGCAAAACTGCCTTCTTCGAAAATCATCGTTCCGCTAAGCGAAATCCGATCCTCGGGGGGAGGCGCCGCAGGTCTGGGAGCTTCTACCGCATTGCGCATAGCGCGGCGATTGGGATTGAAAATATTTTTATCCCATATCATGCGATAGGAATCGAATGACGGTTGAGCCGCCGCCGGCTTCTCTTCCGGCCAAACCGAAAAGACGGACGCACCCGCGAGGCCGATCAACAAAACGCCGATCGCGATGCGCCGGTTATAAATGGCTGGAAACGGATTTCGTATTCGTTTCATTTTTTACCTCAAGCAGCCGGACGCCGCTGAACGCTACGCTGAACGTCAAGTTCTGTCCATTTTCGTCCTTGCTCGAAATCGTGATCTCTTCCACTTTCAATGCCAGCGGATCGCACTCCAATTCGTAAAGAAACCGGGCGATGGCGCCGATGCCGCCGATGCCCGCCGCACGGCATTCCAACTTGATGGAATCGTCTTCCTCAATCCATCGCGGCGTAAGCGACGTCATCGAGAGTTGGCTGGCTTCCGCCCAGCGATCGTAGGATTTCAATACCTGGCTTTGGGCGTCCGACAGCGCATCGGAAAGGTCTTTTTCCATCATAGAACGCCAGCTATCCTTGATAGCCTCTTCGCGGCTTACAAGTAGGAGTCCTTTGTTGACCGATCGTTCCAACTCGGCAATCCGTTCCGATCGCGCCTTCCATAGATTTTGCAGCGGCGTTACGGCTAGGCGGTCGGCGGCCAATAGGGAAAAACACAATATCATCGCCATTATCAATAATTTCTTCCGGCGCTTAGACTCCATCGGCCACCCCTCCTTTCCAGCGAAAATTCAATGTAAATTGCATGGGAGACCCTCCTCGGAACTGTTGCGCCTGCAATTCGCCTACATCCTGGTTTTCTCGCAGGTTATCCCACATCGCCAACCATTCTTGATTGGTTTTTGCATTTCCTGAACAGGAGACCTCCGACAAATCTTTTATTTCCAGCGACTTGACCCAAACCGATCCTTCTTCGGGAAAGGTTTGCGCCAACAAGAGAAGAATATTCAAACTGGGGACCGAATCGTCAAACCAGGACCGGAATTTTCTCACTTGCTTTTGCAGCGCTTCCACTTCGGCGGCCTTTGGTTTTAAATCTTTCCATTGCGATTCCAGTTGCGATAATTGCCAATATTGATACCAAAAAGCGGCGATGCCAAACAGAAGGATGGCCGCCGCCGCGCCGCCCAGCCAAAGAGCGCCGCGAGAGAGAACCAAGCCGGTCACCCTTTTGAAACGGCTCTCCTGGGGAGGGAGAAACTCGAGAATGGATGACCGGCTTGATAAATAGCCCATAGCGGCTCCGAGAGCCAAAAGCGACGTTTTCTTCAAGAGGCTTGGATCGGAAAACCGATCGCGGGGAAAAGCGTCGCCCCTTTCGATTTCCATACCCATGCGTTCGGCGGCGCCGCGAAAATCCTCCAGCAAAGGATCGGCCGCATCGGATATTCCTGCGAGGCGTATGGCGGAAATGGATTCTCTTAAATCCGGCGGCAAATTTCCCAGCGTGATGCGCGCCTGCCTGACAATGGAATCTACATCGAAGCCCTCGTCTCCCTCTTCCGTTTCCTCCAAGGTGCGCAAGGCCGCGATTTTCCCATTGGCGAATACGGCCAGATCGACGCCGTTCTCCCGCGCCAACAACAAGGCCGAGCCGTCATGGTTTTTGCCGGCGGCGCTATCTAAGAAGGCGTGGCCAAGCGTAACGCTGACCAGCCGCAGGCGAGCCGCCTTCATGACTTTTTGCGTAATGGCGATTCGGTTGAGGGGAATAGCGGCGATGGCGGCTCGTCCCATATTTTGCGGCGTGCGGTAACGCGAAACCGCGATAGACAATTCGTGGGGAGCCAGAGGAAATTCCCGCTCCGCTTGCAGCGTAAAGAAACTCCGCAAATCTTCTTCGGGGAGGTCCGGCGCTTCGGTTTGGAGAGTCAGCGCCCATTTTAGGGGCGCGCTTACGATGCATTGCTTTTCCCGGATTCCTGCTTCGTTCAAACGGTTGCGGATTTCGCGGCCCGCCAACTCCGGATCGCTGGTCAACAGATCCAGCGAAAGCGCCGTCTGATAGGATTTCAAAATATGAAAACGATCCCCGGCGCGGCGAACCACGACCGCCGACATGCGCCTGCCTTCGAAAGCGATAGCTAAGATGGATGAACGTTCAGGCGTTTTCATGAAATGCCCTTTCCCTTCGCTCCGGAAATAATCTCGCGGCGCAACTCGGCTCCCAACGGCCATCCCAGGCGGCTCGAATCGCGGCGGTAGACGACGATAGGGGAGTCTCCGCTGGCGTCGATCACGAACGCCGTACGCCGAAATCCCTTCCCATTCCGCCCCACCGCCGCCGCATCGGCGGTGAATTGATAACTCTTGGTTGTGATATAGGGTCCCGCTTGGATGGCGCTTTCGTCATCGATCGCTTCCGCAACCCATGCCAGCGATTCCAATTCGTCCGTTTTTCCTTGGCGATAGGCGGCCATTTTGCTTGCGTTTTCCGTTCCGATTCCGGGAAGACAGGCGAGCACGGCTTCGCTGGCCGTGTTGACGTTGACCAGCCCTTCGATGGGATCGTCGCTGGAAGCCGTGAGATCGTCGTCGACTTGGGCGAATTCATCGGCCGTCATCTGGCTGCGGATATAATATTCCAGGACGCTGGCGACGGTATTTCCACTCGCCGCCTGCGTGATTTGGCGCGCTCTGTCTTCGCCGAACGTTTCTTGAAACAGCGTATCCAATTCCTGATTGTTGTTCTCCGTCACATTGATGCGCGCCGTTCCGTCGCTGCGCTTGTTGGATTCACGGCTGTAGACGGTGAGGTATTCCAAAATCCCCATATCCAAACGGCCGTCGCGGTTATCGTCGGGAAACGAGGCGTTCCCGTCGTCTTCGTTGGAATCCAGGACGCCGTTGCGATTGGCGTCTTCTCCATAGAGAAGAGTCCAATCGGCGTTAATGACCAGGTTCAATTCGTCCACCGTTTCGAAATTTCCGTTCTTGCAATAATATTTTGGACTGCGCAACAAGTAGGCTTCCGACTCCGCGCCGTCCGGCGAAGCTTCCTCGTCTTCGTCCCGCCAGTCGATAATGGAAGCGGCCAGTTCGGCGGTCATATTCGGCAACGCTTCCAGCATTTCCCGCGTCGCCGTGTTAAGATTCAATTTGGAGCATTCGTCCACCAATCCAAAAACCGGCTGCTTCGAATTGTCCTCTACATCGCTTCGTCCAATGAGCCAAAAGCAGGCATCGCCCACATAGGCTCCCTCAGGCGTATAATCTTCCACGGAAGGAACCGTCCCCGGTTCTTCCAGATTTTTCAATATATAAATTACATACCGGCAGGCGCTTTCGACGGCTTGATCCGCTTCCAATCCCGCCTCCGAGGCGACGGCCGCCCGGTATTCGAGCATCATCGAATTTCCGAACAACAAGGCGACGCTGACCAATCCTAGTGCGATCCACATAACGATGATCAAGACCGTTCCGCGATTGTTGGAAGAAGGCGTCCTTAAAGGAGAGAAGAGATTCGTTTCCATCATTGTCCCATCCTTGCGCCGCCCGGTTGGCCGCCCGTTCCGCTTGGTTGACCGCCTGGTAGACCGCCCGTTCCTCCGCCTGTATCCTGTTGCCCGCCGGCGTCTTCCGTAGAACTTTGAGTAGTGGATTGGCTGCTTTGCGGCGTTTTTTCCACTATGACGGGGATCACCCAATCTATGGGCCGCGTCAATCTGTCCGCGTCGCGCGGTTGAAGAAAATCGACGCGCAGACGGATGGCTAATAATGTCGTTTCTTCGTCCTGAGACGCCGTACTATCTGTTGTAGACTCTTCCGTCGTCGTGCTTTGCTCCGTCGAACTCTCCGATACGGCATCCCATGAATCCAGCCAATCGGTTCCGTCGTAATAGAGGAAAGCTAACGACGCTGCGCCGGTCAACAATCGCGATTCTTCGACTTCCGGCTCCGTAGAGGGAAGCAGGTTGCGCGTTACGGCGCGGACTAAATCGAATCCTTCCCCGCCGTCAGTAAATTCGGGATCGGCTAAGTAATACTCCACTTTTTGAATATCTCCCCACGGGGAATCGGCAGTGATGACGCCGGAGGAGGTATAGAATTCCAAGCGATCGCGGCGCATTCCGCCGTCGTCGATCTTTTCGCCGATCGTGGAGCCAGCGAGTACGCCTCCCGGCGGCATGAGGCCGCTCAAGTCCCGCTTGACAATGGATAAAGCGTAATCCTTGGGCAGCGCTTTTTCGAACGCATCGTAGGCTTTTTCTCTCAACCGCAGCGCGCCATAAAAAACGGTATAGACGGCGCCAACGACGATGGCGTACATCACGCTGGCGAGAAGCACTTCCATCAAAGTAAAACCGCCGTCTTGAGAATGGCGCTTTGGGAGAATGGTCCCGATCATGCTTCTTCCTCTTCTTCTTCCGCCAATGCGCTCAAGCGCACGTAATATTCCCGGTCTTGAACCAAGAAAAAAACCGTAATGGATACGACGCGCATGGCGTCCACCGTCCACTCTTCATCGACCAGAACCCAGCGATACTCCGGCCAATCCGCGCCGAAATCGCCTTTTTGCTTGGAGGATCGCCATTCCTCCGTAACGATCATTTCGTTCAAGAGGCTTCCGGCCAGTTGGACGGCGATCCTCGTCCTCTCCGCCGCGACTCCCGCCCGGTTGGCGATCGTCAATCCTTGAATGGCGGCGGGAATGACGATGGCCGCAAAAACCATCGCCGCCAGCAATTCCGCGAAGGTGAATCCCCGCTCGGCGCGGAGACGGGGAGTTTTTTTTCCCGCTAGCGATTCAATTTTCGCGTTTCCGCCCATCGCAGCAGTTCCTTTTCGTCGTCGATAAGGCTGTAGCCCAAGCCGTAATCCATCTGGACGACGCCGATTTGTTCCAGGTCTTTTCCCGTTCGCCCTTCGTCTTTTTCGATAAGGAGAAAGGCGATGGCGCTGCGTTCGTCCAAGGAGCCGTCCGACCAGTAGAGAATGGCGGCGGCCTCCTTTTCGTTCGAATCGTTGCCCGGGGTTTCGATGCGGATATAGCTGGGAAGATGAAATTCGACCGGCTTCATCGCTTCCGTTTCCAAATCTTCGAATCCCGCCGCCGGGCGCAATCCATACCAACCGTTTTGATCGTCGATCCATATCTCTATGGGAAGAGAGAGGGAGACCGCCTGGCTGCGCGCGTATCGCGTCAAAGCCAGAAATCGCCGCGCCTCCTCTTCCAATTTCCGCCCGTAGGAAAAGCGGCTCAGCGACGGGGCCGCCAGAGCCATTACGACAGCCAACATGGTCATCACGACGATCAACTCGACGAGAGTAAATCCGCGTAGGGCCGTCTTATCTCTTTTGAATCTGCCAGTTCGTGATATCATCGTCGCCGCCCACGCGGCCGTCCGGCCCCATCGACATAATGTCGTATCCCCGTTCGTTGCGTTTTCCGGGGCATTCGTAGATGTAGGCATTGCCCCACGGATCGTTAGGTATATCCTGTTTCAGATAGGGGCCGCGCCAGTTCTTGGCGTCGCGAGGCTCTTCGATCAAAGCCTGCAATCCATTGCCGCCCCTGGGATAGAATCCATTATCGATTTCGAAGGCGTCGAGAACGGTTTCGAAATTGGAAATCTGCGTTTGCGCCGCCGTGACATTGGCCTGTTCGGTCCGCCCGGCGAACTTGGGGACCACGATCGCCGCCAACGTCGCCAATATCACCAGCACCAGCAACATTTCCACCAGAGTGAAACCCTTCTCGACGCCGCGTGGATCGTCTATCTTCCGCCATGGTTTTTCGTTTGCGTTCATGTTGGCGTCTCCTTTTCAACTCATTTGATATAATCTTGAATGGTAAATATGGGAATCACCATTCCCACGAAGATCGTTCCTATAAAGCTGGCGATGACAAACAGCATCAGCGGTTCGGCCAGAGCCACGGCCGTCTTCATCCGCCGGTCCAATTCCCCTTCCGTTACCGTCGCCAACCGGACAAGCTCCTTGTCCAACCTTCCCGTTTCCTCGGCGACGGAGATCATTTCCAAAACCGATCCCGGAAACAATTCCTTGCAATCGGCCAGACTGACCGCCAGCCGGTCGCCCTGTTTGACGCGTTCGATGGAGGCGGTGACGGCGTCTACTAGCGTTTGGTTGCCGATCGACTTTCGCGATACGTTCAACGCCTGAATCAGCGGAACGCCCGCGCCCGCCAACGATCCCAACATCCGGCAGAAGCGCGCCAAGGCGAATTGCGCCGTCAACTGGCCGATGACGGGCAGCCTCAATAGCAACGCTTCCCATTCCCGCCGCCCCCGGTCCGATTGCAGCCAGCGGCGGGTTGCCCAGCCTATCGCAAACAAGACGGCGGCGACGTACAATCCATAAGTTCGAACCGCGCGGCTGGCCGCCACAATGGCCAACGTCAACATGGGCAGTGAAGCGCCGAATCCGTCGAAGATGGTTTGAAAGCGGGGGATGAAAAAGACCATCAAGAAGACGAGAACCCCAATGGCCAGCGTCAGCAATACGGCGGGATAAATCATCGCCGCCAGCATCTTGGCCCGCAGTTCCTTTTCCCGCATTTGGAAATCGGCGATTTGCGCCAATACTACATCCAGGAATCCGCCGGTCTCGCCCGCCTGGACCATCGCCGTATAAACGCGGGGAAAAGTCTCCGGCGATTGCGCCATCGCGTCGGCCAGGGATGCGCCGTCGATGACGAGATCGTGAATTTCCTTCCATTTCTCTCGGGCGGAGGCCGCCGAGGCCTCTTTCGCCAGGATTTTCAACGCCCGGCTGAGAGGGATGCCCGCTTCCAATAAGCTGGAGAGCAAGCGGGTGAAATTTTCCATTTCGCGATAGGGTACTTTTTTTCTCTTCCATTCCAGACGAAAACCGGTTGTTTCTTCTTTAGTTTTTTGGCCATTTTCGGAGAGGGAGACGGGCTTCAAACCGCGCTTTTCCAGTTGATGATAAGCGTCTTGGCGTCCATTGGCCTCGATGCGTCCATCGGCCAAAACGCCGTCCATTTGCAAAGCGCGGTAATAAAAGATCGCCATGATTCGTTCAACTCCGTCCTATTGGAGCAGTAATTCCATTTCCCTCTCCGGAATAAGCAAAAGAATGCCCATTGCGATAAACCGGTTCGTTGACTTTCTCGTCCTTCGTTACCCGCAATACCTCGTCCACAGTGGTTGCGCCTTCGGCTACCAGCCGCCAACCGTCTTCGCTCAAAAAACGCAAACCATTGCGGCGGGCGGCTTCACGAATCTCGCCTGAAGAACAATCCTTCAGAATCATCTGCCGGATTTCATCGTTCAGCTCCATCAGTTCGAATACGCCCCGCCGTCCGTGATAACCGGTTTGACGGCAAAAACGGCATCCAACGGGCCGATAGAGCGGTTGTTCGGGCGGCATCCCGATCTTATCGCGGTAATATTTCGCCTTGGCCGATCGGTCCTCCTCTTTGCAATGAGGGCAAAGGACGCGCACCAGCCGTTGAGCCAGCACCGATTCCAGAGACGAAGCCACGAGGTATGGTTCCACGCCCATATCCACCAGACGGGTCAATGCGCCTGGCGCGTCGTTGGTGTGGAGGGTGGAAAATACTAAGTGGCCCGTCAAGGAGGCTTGGACGGCGATTTGAGCCGTTTCCGCATCGCGGATTTCGCCGATGAGCAGAACGTCGGGGTCGTGGCGCAGTATCGCCCGCAAGCCGCGGGCGAAGGTCAATCCCGATTTTTCCGAAACCTGGATTTGGTTGACGCCCCGGATGTGATACTCGATGGGATCCTCAATGGTGATGATTTTGCGCGAGGCGTCGTTAATTTCGTTGAGAGCGGAATAGAGCGTAGTCGTCTTGCCGCTGCCAGTCGGCCCCGTAACCAACACGATGCCATGAGGCAGCTGGAGCAAATCCTTGAATAAACAAAGTTCCCGCTCGCCCATGCCCAATTCCGCCAGGTTCATCAGAGAGGCGTCCTGCCGCAGCAGCCGCATGACTACCGCCTCGCCGTGCAGCATGGGGATGACGGAAACGCGCACATCCACCTCGTGATCGACCAGCCGGATTTTGATGCGTCCGTCCTGCGGCAGCCGCTTTTCGGCGATGTCGAGATGGCTGAGAATTTTGACGCGGGAGACGATCGCGGGTTGAAAGCGTTTGATCTGGGCGGGGACGGGAACATCCTGCAGTACGCCGTCGATGCGGTAGCGGATGCGCAATTCGTCCTCGAACGGCTCCAAGTGGATATCCGTGGATCGCAGCGCGATGGCGTCGCCGAGAACCTGGTTGACGAAGCGTACGATGGAGGCGTCTCCCGCCGCGTTTTCCAGATCGGCGTCTTCATCCTTGTTTTCGTCTACGACTTGCAGCGTGGATTCCTCTTCCAACGTGCCGAGGGTGTCCGCGCCGACGCCGAGGCGTTTTTTCATCTCCCGCTGAATAGCTTCGCAAGGCGCCAGCACGGGAACGATTTTCATCCCCGTCAATAATTTAAGCGCATCCATCCCCTCGGCGTCGTACAAACGGCTGACGGCGGCTTCTACGACTCCATTCTTGCGCTGCAGGGGCAGTATCTCGTGCTTGAGCAAAACCCGGGCGGGAAATAGCGACAACAGTTGCCGATCCGGCTCTACGTCTTCCAGATCCGTGTAAGAAATTCCATACTCTTTCGCCAGCCATCGGAGAACGTCTTCCTCCGATTGCGCCGCCGCTTTTCCCGCCGCGGTTTCTTGGTTCAAGACTTCCACGTCTACGGACGAGATTTGTTTGGCCTCGATCATCTTTTTTAACAATTCGTTCATGTCGTCCGCTCCGCGTTTACACTCGTTCTTTCCGTCAATCGCTTGGGTGCAGGACTATTCTAACATGCCCATTAAAACCAGCGTTGCTTCCTGCTTGAGGGTCAGGACTTGCACTAATTCTTCCCGCGCTTTTTGCAATTCCGCCGCTTTTTTCTTACGGGCATCGCGAAGAGCGGTGAGTTTCGCCTTGATTTCATCTTGGGATGGATTGCTGGAATCTAACACGGCTTGCAGCGCTTCCATCTCCGGATCCGGTTGGCCGAAACCTCGCCGTCCTTGTCTCTGTTGATCTTGCCCTTGGGGTTGATCTTGCCCTTGCGGTCTCTGACGTCCCATTCCCAGTCCTCCCGGCCCGCCCATGAAGCGCATCCGTCCGCCCATGGATTCGCGTTGCAGGGTCATGACCTTCTCTACTAGCGGGCTAATGGCTTTCCATTCCTCGTCTGTCGCTTTTAGCGCGTCTTTGTAGCGTTCCTGCATCATCTGCTGTAACTGCGCCGGATCGAATCTCTGACCGCCGGGGCCGCCTGGATCCTGCGCCAGAACGACTATGGATCCCGCCAGCAGCAACAATGCCATTCCGCCGATCGTTACTTTTCCCATGCTCTTGTTCATTTGGGTCATCCTCCGATTGGTATGGATTTAGTTTTACGCGCAGGAGAATTGTTTTTCTCCTATGCGTACGCTTAGAAACAGCAAGGGCTAAGCCAATATGATAAGTTATAGATTAGTAAGTAGTTACGAATATTCGGCGCGCATTTTTTTAACGAAAAGCTTCGATAAGGCGCGCAAAATTTGCGCGCCTCTTGCGGGATTGGATAGAAGGACTTGGATTTCTGCGCCGGTTTATTAATCTGTAGAGAAAACCAAAAACGTCCATAACGATTTTCAAACTATGGACGCTTCACAAGACTGATTCAACGTACTTGAAAACGAATCTAATCCGCTTTATTGGCTTCATCGATGCGTAAAAAAACGATTTCGCCCACCTTTTCCGTTGAAAGAAAATAGTGCATTCGTTTGACTCCAACCGCCGTATCGATGTCTTGATAGGCAGGTTGCCTTAAATAGCTTTTTCCCGTGGCGTGCGTTTCCATTATTAATTTGCGAATGGCGCAGGCTTTGCAATGAACGGTATTTCCGCAACCTTCCGGCTGGGATGCGTTGATGCATTCCATCACGTCTCCGGGAGCATAATCTTCTATAACGTCAATATCTTTCTTTAATGCCTCGCAAGCCATTCTATTAGCCGTTTTGACGATCCCTTGATCGTCGACCAAAAGAACCGGAGCTTCAATCATATCAAGAAAGGACGATAAATGTTGTCTTCTCCCTGCCATCATAGATCGGGCGCAGGGGAGACATATTCCATGAGTGATCAATCCATCGGAGCCGCCTGTTTCGCCCATTTCTTTTCCGCACCAAGCGCAGATTCTTTTCATTCGCAGCATCCTTTTTCCTGTAAAATGAGCTACTTATATAAACATTCCTTATAGATGGAATCATCCTTTTCTTCCATACGATCTAAATTTTAATCATTGATTCTCAATATGACGAATTCGCCCACCTTCTCAGTCGATAGGGATAAAGCAATCTGTTTGACTCCTTCAGGCATCATGATATCTTGGTAAGCCGGTCGTCCTAAAATGCTCTTTCCCGTCGCATACGTTTCATTGACCACTAGTCGAATAGTGCAGGCTTTGCAATGGACGGTTTTTCCGCATCCTCCCGGTTGGGAAGCATAAACGCATTCAATAGCCTCCCCGCCAAAGTATCCCTCGATCTCGCGTAAATCTTTCCCTAAAGCCTTACGCGCCAGATTATTGGCGATTTTGACAACGACGTTATCGTCTACTAAAAGAATTGGAAATTCGAACTTATTAAGATAGGCCCGCAGACTCCTCTTTTTGGAAAAAGCGATATTTTGAACGCATGAGGCGCATATTCCATGCGTGATTATTTCTTCGGAGCCTTCCGCCTCTCCCATTTCTTTCCCGCACCAGGCGCAGATTCTTATCATCACCTTACCCTATATCAAAGAGAATATTACTGCGCCGATTTCTTCAATTTCACAATAGCGCTCTGAAAACTCCCCCTGACGAACCAGGGGATGCCGTAATTCATCAACGCGGCGCCGGAAGCTTTGCCGCCGCGTCCGCCGGACAGTTCGTAAACCGCGTTTGGCTCGAGGCCGCGCAGGCGGACGGTTTGTTCGTCACGGCTGGTGGGCGCAGCGCCTTCGCGGTTTTCGAAGAGGCTGTAGAGGAAGAGGACGGCTTCCGATCCGTCACGGTTGACGTATTCCACAGCGGCGCGGTTGCGCTCGAAGGGGGAAATAAGCCGATGGCAAATCCCATCCTGAACCAGCGGGCGGATTTCCTTATATTCGGCGATGAATTTCGCCGCCTCGGCGCATTCTTCCTTCGTCCATTTAGTCAAATCCATGCCAATGCCTAGCACGCCGCTCATGGAAGAATGGAAGCGGAATGGCAGCGACGGTTTGACATGATGCCAATCCTCATCGGTGATCCAGGCGACCATCAGTTTCGCCGGAAAGGCGTGCAGAAAGCCGTATTGGATTTCAACGCGGTCGGCGGGGTCGGTGTTGTCGCTGGTCCAGATTTGATCCATAAGGGAATATATCCCCAAATCGTTGCGCCCGCCGCCGCCGGAGCATACCTCGAAGAGAACGTCGGGAAAGCGCTTTTCCAAATCGGCGATTAATTGATATAAATTGAGAGTATAACGGATGCGGACTTCGCGCTGGGTTTCAGGATCGGCGGCAGGCCAGCCGGGATCGGTGAGAGGCCGGTTGCGGTCCCACTTGACGAAGCGTATGTTGTTTTCGCTCAAAAGCGCGCTCAACGATTCGTAGAGATAGGCGCAAACGTCTTTGCGCGCCAGGTTGAGCATCAGCTGATTGCGTCCTTCATGGCGAACGCGCTTAGGATAGTAAAAAACCCAATCGGGATGGGCGCGATAGAGATCGCTGTCGGGATTAACCATCTCCGGCTCCACCCAGAGGCCGAAATCCAAGCCTAGATCGTTGATCTTTTGGATCATGGGTTGAAGACCGTTGGGGAATTTATTCTTGTCCACCGTCCAATCGCCCAGACCGGCGCGATCGTCATTGCGGCCTTTGAACCAACCGTCGTCGATGACGAAGAGTTCCACGCCAATCTCCTTGGCGGATTTGGCCAGGGCCAATTGCTGTTCTTCGTTTACGTTAAACGTGGTGGCGTACCAGCTGTTGTAAAGCACCGGCCGCATCGCATCGCGGAAAGCGGGGCGCATAACGTCGCGCTTAATGTATTCGTGCATCCGCAGCGAGGCGCCGCCCAATCCGTCGGGAGCGTATCCGAATACGATTTTCGGCGTCGCAAATTCCTCGCCGGGATCGAGCGTCCAGGACGAATCCCAAAAGTTAATCCCGCCGCAAATTTGCACGTCCCCCCATAAGACTTTCTCGAAATCGAGGCGCCAGTTGCCGCTCCAGGCCAGGCTGCCGAACCAGACGCCGCCCGACGTTTCGGATATCTCCTCGGCGGGCGCCGCGGCGAACCAGGGTGGATTTTCATGCCCAACGAAATCCCGCTGCTGGATCGTTTTGACTCCCGGCGTCAGGCGAGCGCGTTGCAGCATGAACTCCCGCCCCCATTGCCCGCTGAGATGAAAGAGATCGTATTCGCCTTTAGGCAACTGAATGGAACCTGATTGCGCATTTTCAATCAGGATTTTTTCTTCTCCCGCATTTTTCAATACCAGCCATTTTTCCAAAATATCCTTCTCGGCGATTACGCGGATATAGGAAGAGACGCGTAGGCCGTATTCGGGATCTTTCAGATCGATGCGCAGCGCGGGGCGGCCATCGATCTCCAGGATGGCGGAGGATTGATAGATTAAATCCGCGTCGCGCGTATGATCGGCATAAACCACTTCCACCGCGGGAATTTGACGGACATAACCGCCTCGGAAAGGAACTTCGCGCACGGCGCTGCCGACTTTGGGATTCACCTTAAGCGGAGCGCCGTCCAATTCCAGGAAATTCGCTGTAGGACCATAATAAATAGGAATTACGGCGCCATCGCTGGCTATGGCGGTTTGATAGGTGGAAGAATTCGTTTGAATAATCCACCCCTGAGGATTGTTCGTTGGGGTAATCACATCGGCGCCGATCGGCGAGATAAAGATAACGCATGTTAGAAAAAAAGCGTACTTTCGAAACATAAAAAATCCTCCCTGGACAAGTAAGATGCTTCATTATTGCAAGACCGGCATTGAAAGAAAGGGAGGATGGAGAAACTTCGATTTTCCTCAAGTCTTTTTCGCGGAACTTTACATCTTTCCATGCAGGCCAATAATTCATTGTATCGCCGGGAAATGTTAATGAGAATTTTTTTTAAAAATTGTCGAATATTCGGCGTGAAACGATTGCATAGAAAGGATCGTCGAGATGAATAGCCTGCGCCGCCGGGCCGCCGCATCGCTGGCAGGATTCGCCCTAGTTTTCTGCGTCTTTGCCATAACCGCCAACGCGAGGCTATGGCGCCATGAGGGACTGCTTATCGACAGTCTCGACATGACGTATATCCAAGAACATTTGAATCGGGAGCCGTGGAAAAGCGCTTGGGAGGATTTGCAAAAACGCTGCCAAGACGAGACGGAAATAGCTCCCGAACGCGAATTCCCCCTTTTATACGATCGAATCGCCGCTTTGAGCGTCCGATGCGCCATCCAAAAGCAATCCGGCGACGTCAAGCGGCTTGTGCAGGCGATGAAGGCATTGCAGAGCTATTCCCAAGAGCGCAGCGGCTCCGCCTTGAACGATATTCTTCTCGGCGCCATCGCTTTTGAAAACATCCGGCAAAACGAAGCAACGCCGCCCGATTTTCAAAAAGATATTCAGCAATGGCTCGCTCAGGCGCGTTTGGAATCGTCCGAAAACGATCCTTGGCTGGCGCCTGTCCGCATGGCTGTAGGCGTTGTCAACGAAAATGAGCCTCTTTACCAACAAGGGGAACAGGTTTTTATCGATCTATTGAAAAATCAATACAACGACGACGGCTCGCCTCGAGAATCCTTGCCGTTGGAAGTTCAAGTCAATAGGATTTCTCCGCTTCTGATCGCGGCGGAAATCGCCAACCATCACAGCGACCTATTCTACGGCAACGATCTTTATCACTACTCCTTCGGACCCAAAAATCTGCATCGCCTTTGCGTCTATCTTTTCGGTGAATGGAAGAAAAATCGAGAAGTCAAGCTTGATCGTTGGGGTTGGCTGGAGTTAGCGGCGAAAACCTACGGCGAACCCGAATGGCTCAATGCTATCGGCCAACTCCGTCCCATCTTCGACAACTGGTTCGGCGGCCCCGTAACGCTGACTCACGCCCGGCAGTTAGAAACGGGCTTGCTGGATTTCGGCCTTGCTCCCGACGGCTTCTTTTGGTTGTACAATAAAAAAGACTTGACCGGCTGGCAATATTCCGCCCGCAAGCCGCATAATATCGATCCCAACGATTTTTACGTCGAAGACGGCGTCTTTTATACGAAGGGCGCCAGCGATCATTGGTTGATGACCGACCGCATGTACGATTATTTCATCCTGCGCCTAGAATACCGCATCGGCGTTGGCAGCAACAGCGGCATCCTGATTTGGGCGCCCATTCCCGGCCGCCCCTCCAAAGCGGGATTCGAAGTCCAACTGCTCGACGACGCCGGACAGCCGCCCAAGATCAACGGCTCCGGTTCGCTCTATAATGTCGTTGCTCCCACAACAAATGCTCAAAAACCAGCAGGAGAATGGAACGAAGTAGAAATTACTTGCGACAATCCCCATCTGAAGGTTAAGTTGAACGGCCAAATAGTGCAAGATATCAATCTCGACCAATTTCCGGAGACGCAGGGGCATCGCCGCCGCGGCTATATCGGCTTGCAGGATCATTCTCACAAGGTAGCTTTCCGCAACGTGCGGATTCAATGCCTGCTCCCCGCCGAGCTGCGACGACAATAATGTAGAAGAGCCATCTTGGCTCTTAACATATTTTATTAAAAAAGAGCCTGGAAAGCTCTTCTACCAAGGATTCGTATGAAAAAAGAAACTCTGCGCGTTAAAACTCATTCTCGGACAGATTTCGTTCCGCTGGCGAAGCAAGTTCAAGATGTGGTGACTAAAATGGGCGTGCGCGACGGCGTCTGTACGCTCTATGTCCCTCATACTACGGCGGCGGTATTCGTTAACGAAGGCTACGATTCCGACGTGATGCGGGACGTGCAATACGCCCTCGACCGCATTATTCCTTGGTCGGGCGGCTACGCTCACAGCGAGGGAAACGCCGCCGCCCATATCAAGGCGGCCGTCATCGGCAATAGCCGCCAGGTTTTGATCGAAGGGGGGCGGCTGTTATTAGGGCGCTGGGAAGAGATATTCTTCGCCGAGTTCGACGGACCCCGTTCGCGCGAATTGATCGTCTCGGTATTGGAATCGGCTCCTTGATGAAATATTGACGGGTGGCAAGGGCTAGGCGTTAGCCAGCCCTTGAGGGATCAAGCAAAGGCAGACTTACCTTTGCCTTTGCCACTCCATCATTCATCATTCATCACTCATCATTCATCATTGAACTCGTCTTCCTACCGCCTTTCCCTTCCTTGTGGTAATCTACGCTCCATCAACGCTTTTTCGGCGAAAGGAGAATCGGCATGTTGAAATTATCCGAGAATCAAAAATACATTTTGATCCGCTTATTGAAGGATTTGGCCTTGCAGGACCGCAATTTCGACGGATTGGAAGCCATCCGCATCCGCACCATCGGCCTGAAGATGGACATGGCAATGGCGAAGATCGACGAAGCGTTTTACGAAGATTTTCAGACCGTCGAACAAATTTTGGACAGCCTGGGACGCTTCGAGACGGCGGAACAGAAGAATTTCGTCTATCAGCAATGCGCGTCGTTGTTAATGTCCGACCGCAAAATCTCATCCGAAGAACAATCCACGCTCGAACAGCTGCGCCAGGCGCTCGCCATCGGCGAGGAGAAGCACCGGCAAATTCTCACCTGGGTGCAAGAAGGCATGGAATGGGAAAAACGGGGGGAGGAACTCGCCGGCGGTTCCCTGGAAGATTCCTAATTCTTCCTTCCTCGATTTTTTCTCTACAAGGAGAAGACGATGAAGATCGAAATAACGCAGACGGAGGAAGGCGTTATTCTTTCCCTCGTCGGCGTCCTCAAAAAAGCGGAAGCGATCGAAGCGGGGGATCAAATCGCCAAGATCGCCCGGCAAAAGCCGAAAAAACTGGCGCTCGATTGTTCGCAACTGGCGGCTCTTTCCTTGGACAGCGCGCCATTTCTGGTTTCCGCCCTTGAACGGGCGCGGTTGGGAAAAAATAACGTAAGGGCTTTCGGCTGCAATTCCGTCGTCGAGCGCACCCTGCGCGGCGCCGATTTCGAACGGGTGGGGATTTTGGAATAAATCTATCGGCTCGCCGTTAGAGCAAACGGTCCACGGACAATCGACAATGAATATTCTGCTTCGTTTATTTCTTTTCTTTCCTTTCTTTCCTTTATTTTTTATCTCTCCAGCGATGGGCGCGGCGGATGCTTCTTCCCTGCCCTCCAATCTTCACGCCTTGGGCGCGACGGACTCCATCCGCGCTATTGATGTCCAGGCGGTTTACTATATTTATTCCGATGCAACGCCCCTGGCCGATTGGCGCGAACGGATCGAATATCATTTGCGGCGCGCCCAAAAATTCCACCAACGCGAATTCGGCGGCCTTTCGGCGATGAATTACTCGATTCATCCTCAGCCTTATATCGCCTCGGCCTCGCGGGAAGCTTTTCCCAAAGACGATCCCAACAATTTTTTCTGGCATATCGTCAATGACGTTTTGCAATCCGGCGCAATCCATTTTCAATCCAGTTCTTTTCCCATTCTGTTGGTATTTTCCGATATGAATTTTTCACCCGGCTATAGCGATTGGACGCGGGAATGCAGCGGCGAGGGTTGTCCTTTTCCCCCTCCGCACTCCGATTGCAAAGGTTGGGTGACGGCGGAGGGCGAGGACCGCCCCGGATCGCGCTGCGGAGGGGCGCGAGCGGTTTTCTGGCCCGAGAAACATATGGGCTTGGGATTGGTTACAGCGGACGGATGGCGCGTTCCGATTAAAGGCAGCGACTGCGTGGTATATCATGAAGGGATCGGCCATTCCATCGGCCTGCCTCATCCCGAACCTCTTAACAATTCCGTCATGGGTTTGGCGCAATACGTGGACGGCATCCAGAAGACCTGGATCGACGACGATCAGAAAATGCAACTCGGCTGGCCGAAAATGGAAATCAACCGCGCCGATTTTTTCTCTTCATTCGAAGCGAATCATATCCACAGCAAGCCCAAGCCGGGCGTTCCCGTGAGCTTAGCAGCGAAGTTTCCCGAAGGTTTTACTATGAAATCCTGCTTGGCAGTTTATCAAACCGCCGTCAATGAAGCCTTTACCCCATTGCCCAAGCCAACGATTACGAAGAAGGACGGTTTCGTCTATTTGAATTGGTTTATGCCGCCGCGAAAACTGGGGGAAAGCGCAGCTTATCGCGTTCGCGTGGAAACGATATCGGGAGAGACGGAGGAATTTTGGGATTATTACAAAATCAGGGAATAATCATCACTCATTTTTGTTCTTAATGATAATCAGAAAAGTAGGATGGGTCGCGTTTTTTGACCCATCGGTTTTAGGGAATGGCGTAATTGATGGGTCAAACGACATGAGCCATCCTACTTTTCTTGTCACTCGTCACTGTTTTACCTATTGCAAAGCCGCCATCGCCGTTGGCGGCAGCGTCCGGGTTCCGAGTTCGCGGTCCATCATAAACAATCCGCCTTTGGCGTCGCCCATTAGTTTTAAATTTTCTACGACGCTGGCGACGTTCGCTTCCTCTTCCACCTGTTCCGAGACGTACCATTGCATGAAATTGTTCGCCGCATGATCGCTCTCTTTGATGGATAGATCCACAAGTTCGTTGATGCAGCCCGTAATGTGGTTTTCATGCTCCAAGGCGGCTTGAAAAGCGGCGAGGGGGGAATCCCATTCCTTTTGCGGCGCCTCGATGGCGGCTAGCTCGACTTTACCGCCCCGATTCAGGACGAAATTGAAGAACCTGGCGGCATGGATCAATTCTTCCTGAACCTGCACCCGCATCCAGACGCCGAATCCTTTCAGATTGATCGACTCGAAGTAGGCGGCCATCGACATATAGAGATAGGCGGAAAAAAATTCTTCATTGATTTGTTGATTGAAGGCTTTTTGAATTTTTTTGTTCATCATGGTATAGTTTCTCCTTATGATTCGAACCTTGCGTTTCCCATCGGTTTTTTATCTTTAAAACGATTATCAATTATACCCGCCCCTGCGCCGCTTCGCCAAGAAAGCGCCTCGCTCCGGTCTTTCGCCTAGGCGATCCGTCCTTCCAATTCTTTCAAAAAGTACAGCGTATCCACTCCTTTTCCTCTATCGTCGGCGATTGTATGGATCGCGGCGAAACCCAGCTTGCGCAACAGGGGAATATGTCCGGCGTTCGCGCTCCACGTGCGGGTAGAAATATAGCGAACGCCATTTTGTTCGCACCAGCGAAAGAGAAAATCGTAGAACGAACGGCCTATCCCCTGTCCCCGGCCAGCGGGAGAGACGCAGATCGTCGTTATGTGAGCAATGGGAAAATAGGGCGTCAGAATCGGCGTATCCGGATTCAACCGGAACGAAAGAAAACCGATAATCTTCCCGCCGTCGTCCTCCGCCAAAATGGCGCGTTGTTTCAGGATTTCAGTGAAATAGGCGTCAAGGCCCGCCGCTTCGCTTTGATTCGCGAAATCGGTTTGCATCGTCCCTGTTCGATCCGATAAGGGCGGGAAAAATTCCTTATCGCAAATCCGCAAGATTTCGAAGAGGGAATCCTTCACGCGGTCGTCGTAACTTTCAGCCAATGCAATGCGCATAGTTTTACTCCGGTTTCGCCAAACGCTTCACTCGCACGTTGCGGTATTGAATGGCGCCGTCGTAATTCTGAAATCCCAGATATCCCTGCCGCGGGCGCAGTTTCAGCGGATGTTCGGACGGCTTCTCCTTATCCAAATCGGCGTTGACGATTTCAATTCCATTCAGATAGACGCGGATGAAATTCTTTTCGGCGGCGATTTCCATGGTTTGCCATTCTCCCGCCTTGCGGAAAACGCGGACGGAGGGAGCGTATTCGCGATAGATCGATCCCGTCATTTGCCAATCCTGAAGTTTGCCCCAATGCGTTGCGTCGTCGTCGATCACCTGGATTTCCATTCCCGCATAAGCCCCGTCGCCCTGGCCGGGATGGCGGATGAAAACGCCGCTGTTGCCTTCCTTGGGAACGTTGAATTCCAATTTAAGATCGAAATCGGAATAATTGTTTTCGACGGTTCCAATCCAGCCGCCGCCTTGCCCTTTGCAGACGAGAACGCCCTCGTCGTTGAGCGACCACGCTTGCGGATCGCCCTCTTTCACTTTCAGATGCTTGAAATCGCGCTCCTTGCCCTCCAGCAAGTTCGTATAGCCCAGTTCCTGGATGCGGACGTTGCGGAAGAGAAATTCGCGGTTTTCCGCCTGAATGCCGATGAAGCCGCGTCCGGGTTCGAGATCGTCCTTCTCCCAAATCGGTTCGCCGTCGACTTGCAGGCTGGCTTTTTGCCTTTCCGCCCGCAGAACGATTTTACGCCAGGTTCCGAAATCTTCCGGCTCCATGCGCGCTTTGAGAATCGCCTTGTAGCCCACGACGAGGTCGCCCATGCCGCGGTCTCTCAGATTGATCTGATACCCTTTATCCGGCCAAGGCTTCCCTTCCAGATTGGCGCGGAAGAAAATGCCGCTGTCGTAGCCTTCCACCAAAGGCTTGGCTTCGAGTTCCAGGATAAAATCATCAACCATTGCGTCCGTGCGCAGCCAACCCATGCCCTCTACGAGATGGAGTTCTTTTTTTTCCGGATCCACAGTGAACTTAACGTCGTTCATCCCCGTCCAGCCCGATAAATCCTTGCCGTTGAATAGGTCTGTCCATCCGCTTTCTTGCGCCGATGCAGAAACGGAAATCAGCGCCGCTATCCCTATCGCCGTCATGATCTTTTCTGATTTCAACATATCCGCCCCTTTCTTAATCCAGCTGACAAATTAAAGTAAAGCGATTTGCCATATTACCTTATCCGATCGGATTGGAGTAGCCAGCCGATGTTCGAAAAAATCGCCCAACCTATTCTTGCTATAACCTGTTTTTGCATCTTGATGCAGGATAGTGCATTCGCCGGTTATCCTTCCTTTCTCGACGGCGAAACGCCCAAAGACTACGTCTGTTGCCGCGCCTCCAGCCTCATGAATATTGACGGCCGTTTGGACGAATCGTCATGGGCCGACGCTTCCTGGACCGATCCTTTTCAGGATATCGAAGGCGATAAGAAGCCTGCGCCGCGCTATGCCACGCGGGCGAAGATGCTTTGGGACGACGAATATTTTTATATCGCCGCCTACTTGGAAGAACCGCATGTGTGGGGAACCTTGACGGAGCGCGATTGCGTGATTTTCAACGACAACGATTTCGAAGTCTTCATCGATCCCAACGGAGACAATCACGAATATTACGAATTCGAGATGAACGCTTTAAACACGGTTTGGGACCTCTTCCTGCCTAAACCGTATAAAGACGGCGTAGAACCGCAAAACGACTGGAATATCGCCGGACTTAAGACAGGCGTTCATATCGACGGGACGATCAACGATCCCTCGGATGAAGATAAAGGCTGGTCGCTGGAAATCGCCTTTCCCTGGAAAGCGTTGGCGCAGTACGCCCATTGTCCCGCGCCGCCGCAAAACGGCGACTATTGGCGCATCGATTTTTCCCGCGTGGAATGGCAAATTCGAATCGAAGACGGAAAATACCGAAAAGTTCCCCGAACGAAAGAAGACAACTGGATATGGTCGCCGCCCGGCGTCATCGACATGCACCGCCCGGAGCGTTGGGGGTATGTTCAATTCTCCACAGCGAAGCCTGGAGTGGATTCGTTCCAGCCCGACGCGGCGTATGGCGCCAAAATCTATTTGCATAAAATCTATTACGCGCAACGGGAATTTCAGAAACAAAACCAACGTTGGGCGAATAATCTGGAAGAATTGCAACTCAACCAGATTGCTCTTCCTCCAGGAACCTCCGCGCCCCGCATCGAATCGACAACGGATGGTTATACGGCGTCGTTGGAACTGACGTTGCCCGGCGGCGCCGTGAAAAAATGGAATATCCGCCAGGATTCGCTTCTTTGGAAAGACTGACACAGCGGCATTATGAAGATAAAAGATAAAATCTCCGCCGTTCTCTCCCATCGCCAAATGCCTTGGATCATGGCGCTTCTGGCCATGTTTTTGATCCTTCCTTCCCTGCGAGTCGGTTGGCAACTAGACGATAACTTCCATCGCCTTATTCTTCTGGGGAAAACGCCGCCTAGCGGCGTGAAAATATCGCCTCTCAGCTTATTTTCGTTCCTTAATGGCGATTCCGTCAAAACTCATGCTTTGATGGACGAAGGGTATCTTCCCTGGTGGACGTTGGAAGATATCCGCATTCGCTTTTTCCGCCCGCTTACGATTTTCACGCACTGGCTCGATTACCGTTTATGGCCGAACAACGCCGCGCTGATGCACCTGCAAAGCATATTATGGTATGGCGCCTTGATCGCGGCAGCGGCGTTCTTCTATCGGAGAATGTTGGGAGCGGGATGGGTGGCGGGACTAGCGGCGTTTTTCTACGCCGCTGACAAAGCCCATGGAGTGCCCGCTGGATGGCTGGCCAATCGCAATGCGGTGCTGGCGGCGTTCTTCGGCCTCTTGACGCTGATCCTTCATGACCGCTGGCGGCGGGACGGTTGGCGTCCGGCAAGAGCGCTGGCGCCGCTTTCCTTCCTGCTGGCGCTTCTCTCGGCGGAATTCGGAGTAGGAACAGCGGCGTATCTATTCGCTTACGCCGTCTTCATCGAACGAGGAAGACGCTCCGATAAATTCCTATCTCTGCTTCCTTACGGCCTTATTTTGACGTTATGGCTTGTTGGCTATCATGCGTTCGGCTACGGCGCCTGGGGATCGGGGTATTACGTGGATCCGGCGAGAGAACCGCTGGAATTCATGAAGTCGATCGGATTTAAAGCTCCTTTGTTGCTTGCCGGGCAATGGTTGGGCTTCCCATTAGGCCCCGCTGCTGTCTTGCCTACGAATGTTGTTCGCATCGCCTGGCAAATTTCGCTTGCCGCGTCGGTTGTTATGGTTGCAGCGCTATCGCCTTTGCTGCGCCATAACGCCCTCGCTCGTTTTTGGGGATTGGGAATGTTGTTGTCGCTTCTCCCGATATGCGCCGTTTTCCCCAACGAACGCCTTTTCTTTTTCGTAGGGATTGGAACGATGGGCCTATTGTCTAAATTCATCCAAACGTTGCGGGAACATCCTTCCTGGTTTTACCGGCGTCGTTTTTGGCGCTTCTTCGCCTATGGCTTATCTGGCCTATTCCTCCTCATCCACGGAGTTCTCTCTCCGATGCTTCTGCCTCTTTCCTCTTTGGGTTCCACTTTTGTAGAACCTTTTATTGCCAAAGCGGCGGAGAGCCTCCCCAACGATTCTAATATCACTCAGCAAGATTTAATCCTCGTCAATCCTCCGCTCGTCTTCTTCGCCCATCACCTTCCTATTACGCTCTTTCTCCAAGATCGGCCTCTTCCGCATACCTTTCGCGTGCTCGCCCAAGGTTCCAGTTCGCTGCAAATCAAGCGCATTGGGGAACGCTCGCTGTCGATTCGACCGCAAGATGGTTTTATGAACACGGTAAACGAGATTCTCTTTCGCAGCGCCAGTCATCCTATGGCCGTAGGGCAAAAAGTCCTTATGACGGGCATGAGCGTAGAGATAGCGTCCCTTACGGCGGATGGCCGTCCGGTGGAAGCGATTTTCCGGTTCGACGTTCCTTTGGATGAGGCTTCCATGCGCTGGATGCAATGGAAAAATGGAGTTTACGTCCCATTCGTTCCTCCATCCATCGGGCAAACGATAACGTTGTCTCCAGTAACTCTTTTCGATCGATAACTCATGTTACGCGCAATGAAAACTAAAGGGATCTATTGCGAATGTCTTTTGAATCGCGAAAACGTGAAATAAAAAAGAAAAACGCAAAAAAAAGAAAATAAGTTGGCGCATGGGATCGCGCCGTGAAATCCTTTTTTTCCGTGAAATCCAAAAGAATCCCCGATATCCGTGATTCAAAAACTTCGTGGAATTCGAGATTTTTCGTGGTTTCGTGATTCAATAACGTAAAAAAATGAAATCCTTGTGCTCTTTTAAACGATTCTTATACTTGGCGTTGATATACCAACTCCGCAAGATAAAAATCATTGGCAGCATAACATTATTTAATGCGGATTGCCTCCTTTTCCATCGCGTGGCAAGATACAAAGTAAAAATTAGGCGAGCGAAGAGTTATGTTATCCATCATCCGGTTGTTGGATCGAATTCTCTGGTTGTATGAAGCGATCATTATAGTCCGATGCATTCTGTCATGGGCGCAAGCGTTGCCCAACAATCCTATTATCCGCTTTATTTACCAAATCACGGAACCGCTTATGGACGCCGTACGGCGCGCTTTTCCCTTTCTGGCGATGGGAGGATTCGATTTAAGCCCCATTGTCATTATTCTGCTAATTGACTTTACCCGCCGTTATCTTTACTCTTTGCTTATTCCTTTTTATTAAAAAATTACTTTCGCAGATTTCCAGAAGGGACAAAGCCGCCGCGAGGGCGGAGATGTCGACGAATTGAATAGGGGGCATTTATTATGAAACGTTCCATGTTCTTGTTTGCCATTTACGCATTTGTTTTTATGCCGCATTTGGCGCGAGCGGCGGACGATTCTCTTTCGATCCAAGCGATGACGTACAATATCCGCTACAACAATCCCGACGACGGCATTAACGCCTGGCCCAACCGCAGCCATCGCGTGGCGGAAATGATCGGAACCCGTTATCATGCGGATTTCGCGGGTCTGCAGGAAGCGAAATACGACCAGATTCAAGACCTGGAAAAGGCCCTTCCCGATTACGGCTGGTTTGGCGCGGCGAGAGACGACGGCGATAAAGCAGGAGAATTTTGTCCCATATTTTACCGAAAAGACCGATTCGAATTGCTGAAACAAAATACGTTCTGGCTGTCGGAAACGCCGGATGCCGCCGGTTCGAAATCGTGGAATTCCGACTGCGTCCGCATCGTTACGTGGGGGCAATTCCGCGATAAGAAGAGCGGAAAAATCTTTTATCATTTCAATACGCACTTCGACCACCGCAGCGAACTGGCGCGAGTGGAAAGCGCGAAGTTGATCTCCAAAAAAGCCGTCGAGATCGCGGGCGATTCGCCGGCGTTTTTAACGGGGGATTTCAATACGCAGGAAAAATCCCAACCCTACTCCATCATCGTAGGGAAAGAGAGCATCGGAGATTTCCGTTCCAGCTTCCAGGACGCCCGCTATCTATTGAAAGAGGGAAAGCATGAAGGCCCCACGTCCACTTTTACGATGGAAGGATGGACGAAGTACGGCGCTCCGGAAACCAAGATCGATTTCATTTTCATCCTTAAAGGTTTTGCGGTATTAAGGCATCGCGTATTGGACGACCAGTTCGACGGGCGATTCCCCTCCGATCATCTGCCGGTTTTGGCGGAGATCGAATTGCAATAGTTTTAGGGGATGCCAGATCGTTATCCGGTGAATTTGATAATAAAAATTGAGGCTCTTGCAAAATGGATAAAGTCTACGCTTTAATTCTCCCCCCAAGTTTGGGGGGAGTTAGAGGGGGGTTGATTTTATTAGGCTTAAGGCAACCCCCTCCTAACCTCCCCCAGGCTTGGGGGAGGAATAATGGAATTTTGCATGAGGCTCAATTGACAATCATTCCAGGAGTGTTTTTATGATTACTCCCACGCGCAAAGATCGAAACATGAAAATCATCCTAGACACCGGCATCGTCGCCGTGATCCGGGCGCAAAGCAGCGATCAACTCGTCCGCGTATTCGACGCGCTGATGGAGGGCGGCGTCAAAGCCATCGAAGTAACGATGACGACGCCCAACGCCCTCGACGTAATTCGCGATTTATCCAATAAGATGAAAAACGAAGAGGCCGTCGTTGGCGTCGGCACCGTCCTCGATCCCGAAACGGCGCGCGCCGCCATTCTGGCGGGAGCGGAATACGTCGTCTCCCCCACGCTCAACCTCGAAACCGTAAAAATGTGCCGCCGATATTCCGCCGCCGTCATTCCCGGCGCCTATACGCCTACGGAAATCCTGACGGCGTGGGAAGCAGGCGCGGACATCGTCAAGGTTTTCCCCGCTACTACGCTGGGGCCGGGCTTTTTCAAGGATGTTCTCGGCCCTCTGCCGCAAGTGCGCTTATCGCCAACGGGCGGCGTCAGTCTGGAGACGGTCAAAGATTTTATCAAAGCGGGAGCGTGCTGCGTGGCAGTCGGCGGCAACCTCGTGAGCAAAGCGGCGTTGGCGGAGCAAAACTGGAAGAAAATCGCCGAAACGGCGAAACAATTTATCCAACTCATCCAAGAAGCGAGAGCGTAGGAGAAAGGGAAGGTCATGGCTGATATCGTTACGTTTGGAGAAGCGATGGTGCGGTTGGCGCCGCCGGATTTCATGCGCTTGGAGCAGACGCATACCCTCGACGTCAAAATCGGCGGCGGCGAATATAACGTTTCCGTTGGCGCGGCGCGTCTGGGCTTAACCAGCGTCTTCGTCACCCGCCTGCCCAACAATCCTCTGGGCCGCATGATCGCCAACAAGGCCCGCGAGCACGGCGTCGATACATCCCATATCGTTTGGACCGACGGCGACCGCGCGGGTTTGTATTTCGTCGAGTTCGGCGCCAAACCGCGCGCCAGCAGCGTCCTCTACGACCGCAAGGATTCCGCCATCAGCCGCATCAAGCCGGGCATGGCGAATTGGGACGCCGTTTTTCCCGGCGCGAAAATTTATCACGTCAGCGGCATCACGCCCGCTCTTTCTGAAACCGCCGCCAAGACCACAAAAGAATCGATGCTGAAAGCCCGGCAATACGGCGTGACCATCAGCGTCGATCTCAATTACCGCGCCAAACTCTGGTCGGAAGCGGAAGCCCAAAAGTGCATGACGGAATTGATGGAATATACCGACATCCTCATCACCACCGAGGAAGATTGCATGCGCGTCTTCAAAATCGAGGGCGATAATTACGAAGAAGTGGCAAGCAAACTGCACGACCGCTTCGGTTTTAAAGCGGTGGCCATCACCCTGCGCGAAAATCTTTCCGTCTGGCGCAACAACTGGACCGCCATCGTGCTCTATGAAGGCAAGATTTACGACGCTCCCAACTACGAAGTGGAAATCGTTGACCGTGTCGGCGGCGGCGATTCCTTCTCGGCGGGTTTTCTGGCAGGCTATCTCACCGGCGACATTAGCTACGCCGTCAAATTCGGAGTAGCCTTCTCCGCTTTGAAACATTCCGTTCCCGGCGACCTCAACTGGTGTACGAAGACCGAAGCGGAAGCCCTTATGAAAGGCGGCGGCAACCTGCGCATCGTCCGCTAAAACCGCGCCGGTTAAACGTAAAGTGAAGAATCATGACAACCATTCGCACTCTTACGTTGAATCCGGTCATCGATTTGATCTATAGCGTGGATCGATTCGAAAAAGGCTCCACTTTCCGTTGCGACGATTTTCTTTATCTCCCAGCGGGAAAAGGAATCAATGTTACCAACGCCCTAGCCTGCATGGGAGAATCATCCTGCGCTTATCTACCACTGGGAAAAGATGATGTTCCGCTTTATATCGCCGCTTGCCGTCAACGGCCTATCGAATTGCATTATGCCGCGGGGGATTTTCGAATTCGCCGCCATTGCACCATTCTGGAGAGAAAAACCGGCTCCGTAACTCATGCGCAGACGCGCGGCGAAACTATGCCTCCCGCCCTTATGGATGAACTTGTGGAAGAACTTGTTGGCGGGATGGAACCGGAGGATATCGCGATTCTTTCCGGCAGCGTCCCGCCGGGCGTCTCTCCTTCGATCTACGCGGAAATCATAACCCGCTGCCAAAAAAAAGGCGCGCGAACGATTTTGGACGCCAGCGGCCCGCCGCTTCGGGAAGGCGCCGCCGCGCAACCTTTCCTGCTCAAAATCAACCAGAATGAAACGGAGCAGCTCCTGGGCGAATCCATGACGGAAGCGGCGGACATCGTCCGGGAAATTCATCGCCGCTTTGGGATTCCGCGCATCGTTATTTCGCTGGGAGAAAAAGGCGCCGTCGCGGGCGGCGAGGAAGGAATCATACGCCTGCGGCTTCCAATGGATCCATCCGAAGTCCGTGATACCGTAGGCTGCGGCGACGCGATGACGGGCGGGATCGCCTGGGGTATGAAAAGAGACCTCCCCTGGGAAGAAATCTGCCGTTGCGGCATAGCCTGGGCTTCCGCCGCCGCCTGTTGCGCTGGTCCCGCTCATTTGGATCCGCATTGCGTGGAAAAGATGCTTGATCGCGTGGAAATCCGCCGCATGGTTTCCCTATAAACTATAGGGCGAAAGAAATTCTCCATCCTTCAAGCAGGCTTCCTTATTTCTTAGCTAACATCAAAAATAAGGGATAGTCTTTATCCACTCCAGCGGCTGTTTTTTTCTTGATGACGTAAGGCGTGGAAAATCGGATGGAGTGGAATCCTATGTTTTCCGCCATTTTGGCCAGCGGCTCTCGATCAAAGCCAAAATGTTCGACGCCATCGTTATCGGAATGGAAATCGCCCTCTTCTTTATCCAAATCGACAAGGGCTAATTGCCCCGGTTGTTTAAGGGAATCGTTGAATTGCGATAATATCGAGTCCGTATTCTTGATATGATGGAATGTCATGGAGCAGATGGCGATATCGTATTCCCATCGGGGAATCGCATTCTTCATTCCATCCAACCATAGGAGGCCGATGTTATCCATTTCCTGTTGTCGGATTTTTCTCTCTAAAACCTCCAACATTCCGCGAGAAGAATCGATCGCCGCGATTTTTTTCACCAGCGGCTGGAAATGCAGAGTAACCAATCCCGTGCCCGCCCCATATTCCATCAGGGACATGTCAGAACGAATTTCCAACGAATGGATCATCGCATGTGCAATGGCGTCAGCCGCTTCAATGCGCCGGGATTCGTTATCGTAGGTTTGGGATTGGTTATCGAATGGATTCATGGCGTTTATCTCGTTGCTCCGATCGCCTCGTCCAGCAAAAAAAACAGCCTGCGAAAGCAGGCCGTTTTATTAAGCTCGCTTGAAACTATGCACTATCAATCCGCTCCCGTAATCTGCGTATAGCTGTCAGTGATCGTAGTGTAATCGGCGGTTACGTTGCGATATTTAGGAGCTAGGCTCGACGCATACGTTTCGCCGCCGATAACGAACAAATCGGAGCCTGGCGAGACGATAGCGCCGGGAGTGAAGATTTTCTTACTGGGATCGCCTGGCAGCCAGAGCGGAGTGGTTTCAATAGCGCGGAACGAATCGGAGAAGTTGGTAACGGGAGCGCCGTTGTTGCCGGTATTGGAAATATCATAAGCATTGGCTAGACCGACCGGATGCACCGTTCCATCGCCGGTCAGAACCAATAACCCTGTCGTCGTCGAATTCGCCGCCACGCCCAACTGCTTGTTCTCCTTGTTGGGAACCAACGCCAAATCGCGGGCGATGGGGAAGCCGAAGAAGGGTGGAATCGAGTTGACGGGAATCACATTGCCGTTCGAATCGATTTTCGGCGGGAAGGAAAGCGCCGCATCGCCGATGGCGAACACTCCGCCATATTCGTCGAGGAGATAGAAGCCCTTGCCGCTGGGGGTGATTTCAACATCTATGGCAACATCCCACCCGAAATAGGGTAGGTCGCCTTTATCGGCTTCCCAGGGACTGGCGAGGACGATGTTGTTGATCGGCTTGCCGAAATCCTCTTGCAGCATATCTTTGTCGTAAAGAATTTGGTTATCATTGTCCACATCGAAATCAAGCGCGAGACGGTTGGAGTGCACGGCGCCGAAACCGTCCAGAATGTAATAACCATTCGTCATGGCGATAGTTCTGTTTTCGATCGCGCTGGAATCGCTTTTGGATGGAGCGGTCAGTTGCGCGTATTCCGCCGATATTTCCAAGTCGCGGGCGATATCCGAACCCGAACCGAAATAGGCGAAAATTGGAGTGACGCTTTTTACATTTTGATTGAAATAAAGACGATTGACAGGATAATTAATGGGGCCGCCTTTTAGAAGGTCATTGACGGTAACTTCCGAACCGGAGATGTCGATCGTGCCCGGATAAAGGCTTTCGACGATTTCGGGCTCGCCGGTTTGAAGATTATCGAAGACGTAAGAAGGAAGATTGGTTGCGCCTACGGGATGCACGACGCCGTCGGCGTCCAGAACGAAGTAGCCGCGATAGCCGTAAGTTTCGTTTCTCCAGTCGGGAGAGATTTCAAGGTCTTTCGCTACGTCCCAGCCGAAATAAGGGACGGCGGAAAACGTAGAGTGCATTGCGCCTACCTGCGCCGGAGTCGATATCAAAACCGGCGTGGAATCCGGCGCGGTAACGGAAATCGGCGTATCCAACGTCAGGGAAAATTGACCGCCCAAAACATCCAAAGCGTACGCTCCTTTCAAGGAGCCGTCAGGATTGCCGACTAATTCGATGTCTTTGGCTACAGGAAAAGGAAACTGGAATTGGTTGGAGGTGTCAGCCAACTCTTTGAAAAGATAAGAGCTCAATTGATCGCCATTCTGGGAGACGCTGAATATCCGTCCTAAAGCATCCAGTATCAAAATACCATCTTGATTGGCTGTGGTAGGTTCGAATTGAGCGCTGGCGTTATTTACAAATACAACCGACAATACACTGATGCCGAGGAGCAGCCGTCTTAAGGCCATTTCGACCTCCTTAGAATGCGCATTGATAAACTTTTCCCGCATTATACTCTTATCCCTTGACTTGGCCTATTCGCCAACAAGGGGGCCCATACATAATTTTTATAATTAACCACCTTACCGAATTGGTGAGCCAGACTCAAGTCTTAAACCAGAAAAAAAATCCAAGAAATTTGTCCCGGTATCTCAATAAATTCATCCCATTCGAAGCGAATGAGGCTAAAAATCCTCAGTGCAGTATAAGGAAAAGTCCTCTCTATGTCAAGTGATAAATTTCGCTCAAGTACTGTAAAAACCAGGATCTGCGTGATTATTTTCTTGAAACTTGCCTCTTCCGGGATAAGAAGCGTTGTTGCTTGACCGCAATGCTGCGGGGTAGGAAATCCCCCGTTTCCTCTTTCTTACCGCCATTATTCCTTTGTTCTCTGCGGCCTTTTTATGTTTTTTGTTTTAACCTCCACGAATTAAAGAATTTAAATCGTTAGGCCGCCCAGAAGTTACATCGTTTTTAATATACCATAGAATATCGTACATCTCCAGAGTAAGTTTAATATTTTTTTAATGGTTGATAAAATATTTCTCTTCGATAATAGGAAAACGAGTATTCCCATGGCCGGGATTACAGTATTCGCCTTACGTCCTATCCTGCAAGGAATAAGTTTTCTCGACGATATGGCTTTCTGTGCGTTTTGAATCAACCGGCGCCGATAAGGTCGAGAACCTCCTCCGTTTTCGAACGCATCAACCGAATGTCTCCCCGCGATTCCACGTTCAATCGTATAACCGGCTCCGTATTCGATTTCCTTAAATTCATTCGCCAGGTCTCGAAGGCGATGGAGAGACCATCGATCTCATCGACGATGGGATTCATGCTCTCATAATAACGGCGGACTCTTTCAAAAATGGAGTCCGGTTCCTTCACTCGCCGGTTGATCTCGCCGCTGACTGGGTAGCGTTCGATGCGTTCTGCGATCAATGCCGACAGCGGATTTCCTCGTTGGCTCAAGATTTCCGCCATCAGCAGCCAGGGCGTCATTCCGCTGTCGCAATAGAAAAAGTCTTTGAAATAATGATGCGCCGACATTTCGCCGCCGTAGACGGCGTCTTCCCGCCGCATCATTTCTTTGATGAAAGCATGGCCCGATTTGCATGGTAGGGGAACGCCTCCGGCTTCCTCCACAAGTTCGATCGTATTCCATACCAAACGCGGATCGTAAACGATTTTAGCGCCGGGACGCTTGGCCAGCAACGCTTGGGCTAGAAAACCAACGATGTAATAGCCTTCGATAAACTCCCCATTCTCGTCGAAGAAAAAACAGCGATCGAAGTCGCCATCCCATGCGATGCCTAGCTCCGCATGGGATTCCTTTACCGCCCGGCTGGTATTAAAACGGTTTTCCGGCAAAAGAGGATTGGGAACGCCGTGGGGAAAGGAGGGATCCGGTAGATGATGGATTTTTACGAATTCGAAGGGCAAATGCTTCTCCAATTGGTCCAGGATAATACCCGCTCCGCCGTTGCCTGCGTTGACGACGATTTTCATCGGTTTGAGTTGGCCGATATCCACGCCGCCTAATAGGCGTTGGATATAGGCGTCCGTACAATCGAACGTCTTAACCTGACCGATTCGCTCCGGCGCCGCAAATACTCCCGCCAGACAAAGGCGCTCGATCTCCTTTAGTCCCGTCTCGGAGCCTACGGGCCGCGATTCGCGGCGAACGATTTTCATGCCGTTGTATTCTGGGGGATTGTGGCTGGCGGTGATCATGATTCCCCCGTCCATTTGTTGATGGGCGACGGCGAAATAGACCATTTCGGTTCCGCACAAACCCATGTCGAAAACATCGGCGCCGCCTTCGGTCAGCCCTTTCGCCAGCGCTTGGCTCAGCGCCTCGCCCGAAGCGCGGATATCGCGCCCAATGACGAATGTTTTCGCCGAGAGATATTGCGCGGCGGCGCGTCCAATTTTGTACGCCAATTCGGGATTCAGTTCCGAAGGGACGACGCCCCGCACGTCATAAGCCTTGAAACACGGAATCGAGGATATGCGGTTCATAGGCAGCGCTCATTGTTTTTCTATTTCATGTTTATTCGTGGTTTCAAAATTAATTCGCGTCTTCGCGATTCAAATTTGCGTCGCTCCGCGATTTTTCAATTCCTCTACAATTAGGCGTACATCCTGCGCCCGGTCGCGGCGGCAGACGAGCACGCCGTCTTCCGTAACGGCGATGATGGCGTTTTCCATTCCCGCCGCGCCCACGGCCATTTTCTCCATTCCCGGCTCATTGTAAACGATGACGTTGCGGCAATCCACGAGCGCCGCTCCCCCATAGACGGTGTTTCGATTCGAATCGCGGGATTGGAAGCGGGCGAGCGAATCCCAGGCTCCGGCATCGTCCCAGGCGAAATCCCCCAGGGCGACGTATACGTTTTCCGCTTTTTCCATCAGGCCGTAGTCGATGGAGATATTGGGCATTCTTTCGAAAATTTCCGCAATTTCTTTCTCGGCGCCGGTATTCCGCTGCAATATTTCCGCCATCCGCAAAACGCTTTGCGCCAGATCGGGCAGAGCGCGTTGCAGACTTTTAAGAAAGGTGGAGATGCGCCAAAAGAACATGCCGCTGTTCCAGTAATAGAATCGAGAGGCCTGATACCGTTCCGCATCTTCCTGGTGGGGTTTTTCCAGAAACTGGGCCGCGCGATAGATGGGAACGCCGCCGCTTTCGGTAACGGGCTTGTTCAATTCGGCGATTTGGATATAACCGAAACCCGTCTCTGGGCGCGTAGGATGCGTCCCGATCGCCACCAGCGCTTCGTTCTCCTCCGCCCACCGCAGCGCGGCGGCGAGAGTGCTCCGGAAGCGCCCGTTGTCGCCGATGCGATGATCGGCGGTCGTTACTGACATAAGAATATCTTCCGCATCGGGAAAACGGGCCAACGCATGGGCGGCGGCGAAAGCGATGCAGCCCGACGTATTGCGCCGCATCGGTTCCCCCAATACATTTTCGGCGGGGATTTGCGGCAAGGCGGAGCGAATAACCGCCTGCAAATCGGCGTTGGCGCCGATGAAAATCCGTTCGGGAGGAATTAGGGGCGCCAACCGATCGACGGCTTCCTCCAGCATCGTTTTCGTCTCGCTGGTCAGACGCAACAGCTGCTTGGGACGCAAACGGCGGCTGATAGGCCAAAATCGCTCCCCCGACCCGCCCGCCATAATAATTCCGACGGTAGGAATACTCATCCCGATTCCTCCTAAAAAATTTTCTCTATTGTAACGCGGAATAGACGCAGAAGGAGCCTTGCGGGACAGTGTGACTGCGGAGACGGGGAGAAAGATTGATGGGTCACGTTTTTTGATCCATCAATCTTTTCATCATTCATCATTCATCATTCATCACTCCTCATTCATCATTCATCGAAACAGCCTTTTTTCCCCTTCCAATTTCGGATAGAGTAATCGAATCAGCAATTCCGACTGTTTTTTGTGATAAGATTGGTTGCTATATTGCATAGAACTCGGCTCGGCGGTTAATCCGCTTCCTCCCATAAACCTATGGAGTCGTCAAAGCCGTCCTGATCCCTATCCAAGGAAAAAACGATGAAATTCTACGACCAAATGGCCCAAACCTACGATTACTTCATTGATTGGCCGGAGCGAATAAAGAAGGAAGATCCCTTCTATCAGCATCTTTTCCAAGAATGCTTGGGCAAATCTATCCTCGATCTCGGCTGCAGCACGGGAGGCCATGCGCTTTATTGGGGGGAAATGGGATATAACGTTGTCGGAATCGATAGTTCCAGCAAAATGATCAAATACGCCCAGGAATTGGCGGAAAAGGAAGAAGTCGATATCGAATTCCAGTGTATGAAAATTACCGACTTCGCCTCGCGCTTTCAGCAGAAATTCGACGCCGTCATCTGCGCGGGCAATACGCTCTCCCATCTTTTAGACAAGCCGTCAATCATACGCCTATTCACGGAGTCCATCGCCGTAATGAAGATAACCAGCGTGGCGATTTATCATCTCCTCAACTATCGGCTCATTCTGGAAAACCGGCGCCGCGATTTTCCCGTCAAATCCCGCATCGTGGAAGGAACGGAATACGTCTTCGCGAGATTTTACGATTTCCAAACGGAACATCTCGAATTCAACATGGTTTCCGCCGTGAAGGACGAAAACGGATGGCATTCGCGCAGTTCGCAATTGCTGCATCATCCCTGGCTGGCGGATGAACTGATCGAAATGGCCAAAGAGGCGGGATTCACAGAGATTATGACCTACGGCGATTACGATTTTTCCGAATTCGATCCCGAAACCAGCCAAGACCTATTGCTGGTGTGCGAATTGGGAGAAGCGTAAAAACACTGACGAGTGACAAGTTATAAGCCCCCTACCGAGGAAAGACCCTCGGCGATTGCAGGAAGAAAAGCCCTGCCGCCCCGCTGTTGAAACGGCGGGCTAGTGTCGTTTGCCCCTTTAAAGGGGCATTTGAAAATAGCCCAGCCTTTCAAGGCTGGGATGACGATGAGGGACTGGGTGGCGGGTGGCAAGGGCAAGGTTGTATCCGCCTTTGAATTATCCTCTTTCATCTTTCATCTTTCATCATTCATCATTCATCATTCATCACTTATCATTCCCAGTTCATCCCGTTTCCTGCTGGCCGCCTTTAAATTCCTTGTATTTGAGCGCTAGAACGGTGAGGACGATGCTAGCGGCGATGATGCCCAAGAGAGTAACGATCGAAACCGTTGCAGAGGAAGGTTTATGTTCGCTGAGAAGCGCGATCATAATTTCTTTTACGTCGTTGCCGCCTCCGGAAGCGAAATCCTGCCGTGGAAAAATGGATTGCAGGTAATGCTTGATGGTGAGTTTGTGGGCTGTGCCGGGAATATAAGCGGCGAAGGCGTCCCAAACAAAGAGAAGAAATGCGCCCACTTTCAAAGAATGCTTGAAAAAAATCCCTACTAGCATCATCACGGCGCCGTAGGATGCCAATCCAAGAGCGAAGATGCGCATATCCCTCAATAAAACCCTATACTCGCTGAGAATCATATCCGCCCCGGGCATCGAACCGAGAATCAGATAAACCGCTGTCAGAGAAATGCCGGTTAGAATGACGACGGAAAGAACGTATGCCATGAACTTGCCTAGGACGATGACGGTTCGAGGGATGGGGCGAAGCCGCAGAAAAATCAACGTCCCCTCGTCCACTTCCTCTGACATGACCGATAGGCCGCGCAAGAGCGAAAGCAAGGGAACCACGAATTGCATAAACATACTGGCGCTGCATAAAGTGTAGATATTGAACGGATCGCCTCCGCTCTTGGAAGGTGGAAAGCCATAGATGGCGACAATCAACCGCCAGAACAGCACGGGAAACAGTGGAATCAGCGCCACAATGGCGGGAAAGAGGATTTTCCGCCGCAGCAGCGTCATGCGCAGGTTGATCGTAATCAGGGCGGATAGTGGATAACTTACGCGAGAGAGAAAGACGGTGGATGGGTTCATTTCACTAAGTACTCGAAAACGGATTGGAGATTGTCGTCCATCGTGATCAATTGATCCACGGGAATTTGGCGGTCGAGAACGATTTCGTCGAAGCGGTTGTAGAATTGATCGGGAGACAACGTTTGCACGATCAATTCGTCCGACGTTTCGCCGAAGGATAGACTTTGCACTTCCGGGAATCCCACGAGTAGATTGGAAAGGCGCTGCCTTTCGGGAGTGATGATGCGGACGTGGCGCGGCTGTTCGTCGATCAACTCGCGGATTTCCTGCACCTCGCCTTCCGCCAGAAGCAAGCCGTGATTGAGCACCAGGATGCGGTTGGTCATCTCTTCGACCTCGTGAAGAATGTGGCTGGAGACAAGGATCGTTTTGCCCATCTGCCCATAATGGCGGATGCGCTCGGCGCATTCGTGGCGGCCTATGGGATCCATGCCGGAAAACGGCTCGTCGAGGAAGAGAACTTGGGGATCGTGCAGAATGGCTTGGGCGAATTTAATGCGCTGGCGCATGCCCTTGCTGTAAGCTCCGATCGGCTTGCGCGCCGCTTCCCGATCAAGACCCATAATAACCAGGGTTTCTTTCGCCGTTTCTAAGGCTTTGGCTTTGGGCAAGCCGTGCAGCCGGGCCATATACGTTAAAAATTCCTCGCCGGATAGGGTTTCGTAAAACGTCTCCTGGTCGGGGCAGAAGCCGAGAACTTCATAGATAGGAGAATGATCCCAGACGCAATGGCCGTCGATCTTCACCTCGCCGGTATCGGGTTCCAATTGGCCGGTCATCAACTTGAGCAGCGTAGTTTTTCCGGCGCCGTTCGGTCCCAACAAGCCGGTAACGCCCGGAGCGATGCGCGCCGACAAGTTGCTGACGCCGATCACTTCGCCGTACCACTTGGAAAGTCCTTGAATTTCGATAATAGCCATAGTATTTGATACGCTTTTCAAATCAAATTTTCGCAACCAAAACAACGCACTATCACTTCACGATCTCCACGGCGCGAATCTGCCGGTAAAGCAGCATGGAAGCCAATACGCAAAACAGCAGTAAAGCGGCTAGGTGATATCCCCAATGGATTTCGTAAGGAATTTCCTGATGGAAGATCTCCGCGCCCAGCTGGCTCCATATAGTCTGGAAGGAGACGAGCGACCACCATTCCTTGCTGAACAAAGAGGAAAACAACGGATCGTAGAATAATTGCCGAAAGATGTTGGAAATCGCAAAGGGAACGAAATAGAGGACGCAAAACATGGTCCCGGAGGATATGCGCGATTTCACCAGGGAGGATAGCGTCATAATGCTCAAAAGAATCGGGATAATCAAGATATGCGAGAAAAGGGCAATGCGCAGCATGAGGGAAACGTTGGAACTCAAGTATCCCCAATCCTCGGTAAAGAAGGCATGTAAAAACATCAAAAACAAACCGGGGACGAGCGTGATGAGATAGAGATAGAACAATACGATCGCGCCCTTGCCGAAAAGATAATCCAGACGGGTGATAGGTTTGGAAAGATAAAGCGCCAGAGCTTTCGTGCGCCGGTCTTGGGCGATGAGATCGGCGCCGAAAACGAGCGGTAAGAGAAAGCAGAAAAATTGCTGCGATTGCAGAAAATTGTAGTAGAAGCGTTCGTTCACTTTCAAAAAATCCGTTAATTCCTCCCTGATGCCCATCCATTTCAATAATTCGGCATTGGCGCTCAAATAGAGCTGGATGCTGAGAATAAAGAATACGAATAAGGATACGAACATCAGGATGCGGAACCCTTTTTCCTTCAATAGATGTCCGATCCCTTTCATGGCGATTACGCTCCAGGAAAGTGCGCGCGGGCGGTACGCTCCGGCGTAATGGCTATAAGATTGTTCGTAAACAGGCACAGCGAAACCTCCAAAAGCTTAATTCTTAATTCTTAATTCTTAATTTTTAATTCTAAATTCTTAAATCGCGTTAAGCACGATTATAAACATGATGGAGTTGTTTTGCTTTTCGGATTGAATCGCGAAGACACGAAATGAAAATGAAAAACACAAAAAAAACAAATAGCGCAAGGGATCGCGCCGTAAAAAAGGATTTTTCCGTGGAATCCAAAAGAATCCGTAATATCCGCGATTCAATAATTTCGAGAAATTCGAGCCTTTTCGTGTTTTCGTGATTCAATAACGTAAAAAAATGACGCCCTTCCTCCTCTCTTGAATGGTTTCTCCAACGAGCAGGGGGGATGCCTGCATCCAAAAGCTGCGTAACGTGAGTTTTTAATTCAAAATTCATAATCCAAAATTCAAAATCAAACACTGTCGATGGCGGAGGAAAAAACCTCTTGCAGCGTCATCTCTTCGCGGGCCATGTGGCGGATTTGCACTCCCGTCTCGCGGGCGGAAGAAAAGATCGCCTCCGTTCCCAGCGTTTCGGTCATCTTCACCTGCATCAGCCCGTCGCGCTTGTTGGCGCAGACGCCGCCGCGTTTTTCCAAAGCGGCGCGGAAAGGAGCGTTATCCCCTTTCACTCGCACTTCGTAGGAAACGTAGGCGAGTTGTTTCAGGTCTTTGATCTTTCCCGCCGTCGCCAGCTTGCCTTTGAATAAAACCATCATATATTCGCAAACCATTTCCACATCGTGGAGAAGATGGCTGGAGAGAATAACGGAAATATCTTTCTTGGTGGTAATATCCTTGATTAAATTGAGCAAATCCTTGCGTCCTTGGGGATCGAGGCCATTAGTCGGCTCGTCGAGGAGCAGCAGGCTGGGATCATGGACTAGCGCCTGCGCCAATTTGATGCGCTGCCTCATGCCGGTGGAATAGGTTTCCACCTTGCGGTAGCGGGCTTCGCCCAGGCCGCAGTAATGCAGAACCTGATGCGCGCGCAGCATGGCTTCCTTGCGTGGAAGACCGCAAAGCATCCCATTGTAGGAAACGAATTCCACCGCCGTCATGCCGGGTATATAGGTGTCATCTTCGGGCATATAACCGATCAACTGCCGGATATGAGGGCCTTGGAAGATGGAATCGTAGCCGAAGACCTTGGCGCCGCCGCTCCGGGGCTTGATGAAGCCCATGAGCGTTTTCAACATAGTGCTTTTCCCGGCGCCGTTGGGACCGAGAAGGCCGATGGCTCCGGCGGGCATCTCGATCGTCAGGTCCTGAAGAATCGCCTTAGGGCCGAAATTGACGTTAAGATGCGATAATTCGAAAGCGGATTTTATTTCCATTATGATTAAGGCTCTTCAATCGTTTAAGAAAAAATTATTCCTCGCGCTTGGGAAAAAACATGATTTTCAATGTACGTAACGCCTTCGCGAAGATTTTGTTTCGCCATGAAATTTCTACTAAAATATCGCGTATTCATTTTATACGAATAAGTACGGGCGAATATTCATTTTAAAAAAAACTTTTTTCTATCCATTTTCCCTTAAAAATATGCGCCGGCGCCTTCGTAACATATTATGAACGATAAGAGAACGCTTGAAAACAGCAATCGCTCGTTGGCAAGAAAGAATGAACGGTACGGCATGAATGCTTCAATAGCGGAAGCAGTCCAGGCGGGAAGCGCCTTAATGGCGGAAGCGGCCGAAAATCCGGATGCGCTCTCCTTGCGTTTGTGGAAAAACGGCAATATGCGGGGCTACAATGAATTGGTTCAGCGTTACGAACGCCCGCTGATTCATTTTATTCTCCGCATGATCCGCGACGCCGACGAGGCGAAGGACATTCTCCAAGAAACTTTTGTCCGATTGTATCGGTCGCTGGCCAAATTAAGGGAAGATAAAAGTTTAAAAGCCTGGCTTTACCAAACGGCCAACAATCTATGCATCGATTGGCTGCGCAAACGCAAGCCGGACAAAGTTTTCGCCGCCGATCATCAGGATCCATCCTTCCATGCGATGGTGGAAGAGAGCAGCTTGGAACGCCCTAAAAGGCCGGACGATTGTTATCAAGACCAATGGCTGCAAGAAAAAATCATCCTGGCGATGGAGCAACTGCCTAAGAAACAAAGAACCGTCATGACGCTGCGCAGCTGCAAGGGGCTGTCGATCAAAGAGATCGCCGAAATTTTGGACTGCAACGAAGGCACGGTAGGCACCACCTTGTTCGCCGCCCGCCAGAAACTAATGAAGGTTTTGAAACCGGTTTTGAGCGATTATTATGGCGAATCCTTCGCGGAAATGTTATAGATCGTTCGCGGTGGATGGATTCGAAATGGGAAAAATTGCGCATCGTTTGTTCATAGATATTTGTTAACGCCTTTCCCCCCTCGCCCTCTGGGAGAGGATTGGGGTGAGGGAAACGAAATCGAATATTGCGATGTTCCGGCAAGATAGAAGGAGCAGGGCCATGAAAGAAAAGGAACGTCCCACTCTGCAAGAGATTTCTCTCTATTACGATGGATTGCTGGAGGGGGAAGCGAAGCGGCGGGTGGAAGAATCGCTGGCGGATGGCGGCGCCAGTCAAAAGGCGCTGAAACTGTTCCAGCAATTCGATTGCGCCTTGGAGCCGAAACTGTCCGACGCCGAGATCGATAGTTTGCTCAGCGATACGGTGCAGCAAGTCCGCGTCCGGATTCACCAGGCGCCCCGCCGCAGAGAAGGGGGATGGTATTTTCTATTGAATCCCCGCTTTCTCGCCGCCGCCGTGGGATCGATTCTCCTATTCGCCTTCATCATGACGGATTGGCGGGGAACAGAGCAAGCGCCTTCCGACCAAATAACGTATGATCCGGCGGATTCGTTTGGGAATATCGAAAGGCCCGAGTTAACCTTAGTCCAACAACAAGCGATGCTAGCGGTAACGAATACCGCCAAGTCCTACCTCAGCAAAGGATTAGATTACGCTTCGGAAAAATCGTCCGTACTGAAAGATTCGCTGGCCGTTCTGCCAAAGGATATGGATGCCGTAGTGGCGGTGGATCTTCTCCGAGACGCAGGAAGCGGGAAATCCGATTCGGACAAACCTAACGGCTCCTCGACGCCCTCGAAAGCGAAAGAGACTCTAGCCTGGATGGGAAGACAATTAGTCTTAGGGCTGAGCGTATCGCTTATGACGCTGTTGTCGATTCTCTAAGGAATGATGAATGAAAAAGTAGGATGGGTCGCGTTTTTTGACCCATCTTTACGTAAGGATTGGATTAATCGATGGGTCAAACGGCATGTCCCATCCTACGATCCTTCAAATTTCAACAATCGAACGTTAATCGAAAAATATCCTATCTCCATTGGGAGTAATCGAATCATGACGCGCAAATTCATTTATTCTTTTATTTTCTTGTTTTCCTTCGTTGGATTGGCGGAAGCGGATAAAGCGCCATTCGACCGGATCGTTCCCGCCAACATTCTTTTTTACATGGAAAACAATCCCGCTTCGCCGCAAGGTCCATCTTTTCCCAAATATGAAGAAGCGTTTTCGAAATTCCTGGAAACGATGGACGATTTTCTGGAATGGCGAGTCCTAAAAGCGGAATGGCAAACCTTGCGCGAACAAATGCAAATCGTCCAAAACGGCGAAAAATTGTTCGGCGGCCAGTGGATTTTCGCCTTGTCCGGATTGGACGATTCCGTGAAACTGCCGGCGGCGATTTTCATGGCGCGGCTGGAAAAACCGGAAGAGACCGATAAAGCGATAGCGCAAACGTTTAAAAGCCTTACCGACATGTTCCCCATGCTTCAAGTTGAACAAGACGAATATTCCGGCTATCCCATCCGGTTTCTCTACGGTCCCGGACGCATTCCTGGAATGGGATTGGCTTACGCCTATGATGACGCGTCCCTCTACGCCTGCACCAGCAAGCCCAAACTGATTAAGTTGCTGGATAATATCGAATTTCAGGAAAAATGCCTGGCGGAAGACGAATCCTACAAAACCGTCGTTTCCCATCTGCCCTCCGAACGTTCCTCGACGATGTATTGGAACCTCGCTCAATTGACGCAGCCCCTGAAATCGATTACTTCCGCCATGTTGGGAACTTTAAATTTGATTCCCCAGAATGACGAGACGCCGAAAAATATTGGAGAAGCCATAGAAAAGAACGGCGGAGATGCGCCGAAGGAATTGATCGATGTATTGAGATCCATCCCCATTAGCATCCCCGATCTTCGAGAAGCTAAAGAAGCGGTAACGGTCGTCGACGCGATTCTTTCCTATTTGACCAGCGTGCAAGCGATCGGTTTTTCTACGGTTTACGATGAAAACGGCAATAAAAAAACCACGAGTTATTCGTTGTTGAGCTCCAATTGGAAAGACACTTCTTGGTCGAAAGTATTCGACCGTCCGCCCGCCGTTTTCTCCTTTGAAGATTACATGGTCAGAAATACGGGATCGTTGAGTTCGGGCAACGTCTTTGGACCGAAAGATCTATGGAATACGGTCCATGCGCTGATCGAGCCAATTCCCTTTTTGAAAGAACCCATCGAAACGGCGGAGAAATATCTCGCCGATCGCGGCATTTCGCTTGAAGAAGACGTTTTCTCCTGGATGGGGGACGAATGGTGCATCATGCGCCCGGTGATGGACCTGGAATCCGTCATGCCGATGAACAACGCGGCTTTATTGGTCAGAACGCAGGATGCGGCCAAGGCGGCGGCGGGATTGCAAAAAATTCAAGAGGGGCTTATCGGCTCGTTCGGCGATTTTCTGATCTGTTCGAAGGAAACCTATCAAAATACTCCCATCTCCACCCTGCAATTGAAACTGCCTTTTATCCCCATCACTCCCAGCTGGTGCGTCCACGAGAATGCATTCATCCTCACCAGCAGCAGCCAGTTGCTGAAGGAAATGCTGGACGTGAAGAACCAATCCGCCAGCGGCATTTTGCGCAACCGCTATTATAAAGTGTTGCGTGACAGCGTGATGCGGCCGGCGAATAAAGTTTCGTTCCAGGATAATGAGGCGGAATTCTACGCCTACCGGGAAGGCGTGCGCCGGGCCGCTTCGCTCGCTTCTCTCGGCAAAGGCGAATCGGAGGATGAAAAAGCGCTGCCCTTAATGATCTTGGACCGCGCCTCGTACTTACTCACTATTTTTCAAGCGTTAAAAGGAACGGCGAATCGGACGACGTTCGGCGGCCAGGAAATCCGTTCCGATAAAACGCAACTGATCCAGGACCTGCGCCTGGTTCCCGATACGGAAGCCGTCTTCCGTTATAAGATTTCGCTGGGGGGAGAAAAACTGATCGCGGAATTGGCGGAACAATGCGCAAAGCGGAACGATATAGCCCGCGCCGCCCGCCTCTATTCCGCTATATGCGATTTTTTCCCGAATAACGGGAAATATCTCTCACGGTTAGCGGATCTATATCGGCGAAACAACGATCCCGAATCGGCTATGAAAGTCTATGACCGGGCGTTCGCCGCCGCGCCGGAAACCGCTCTCCTCATCGGCCGCGAATTGCTGCGAAAGGACGCGGGGGCGCAGGAAATCATCGGCAATATTAAAGCCGCCGCCTCGGAAACCCAACGCATCGACGAGAAAACCGCCCTCTTCGGCGTCGCCTTGGGCAAGCGGGACGCAGGAGATCAATCCAACGCCTTGGCCTTGTTCCAAGACATAGACAATCGTTTTTCTCCAAACTCCCAGGCTCAGGCTGCGCGCAACGAAGCGGCGTTGATTCAAGGCCAGAATCCAGGAAACGCGATCCGCCTCGCCATAGCCCTCACGCCTCCTGCTATCGATGGGATCATGGAGGAATCGTGGAATAATGCGGAGGTATGGCCATTGGTCGGCGCTCCCGAAGACTGGAAAGGGGAAATCCGGTTGATGAAAGACGCCCGCAATCTCTACGTTCTCTTCTTGGGTGAAAATCCGGTTCATCCGGATGCGATAGAAAAAGAGACGTTTCAGGTGATGATCGATCCCCGCCGCGATTATACTCATGAAAGCGTATGGACGGTCGTTTTGCAACAGGATGGAGACGATTGGAAGGTGGAGAAAAGCCGAGAGCAAAAGATCGTCGATCCATTAGGAATGACGTTGAAAATAAAAGACGGCGGCGATAAAAAGGCTTTATTCAATATCATTGAAGTGCAAAATCGGCAGGAAAATCTCGAAACCGGCTGGCAGTTCGCTTTTACCCGCGACAACAACTCCTGGTATGCGGAAATGGAGATTCCCTTCGAGCAAATCGATCGGGAAAACCAATCGAAAATTTGGTTGTTCAACGCGGTTCGCGAAGCGATAAGCGAAGGCGAATCGCGCAATCAAGCGCTGACAAAAGCGGACGATCCGTTTTCCTGTCTCATGCTTCGTTTGGATTGATCGGGATTCCGTTTGCGACGATCGGAGAAATGGCGGAGCCATCCGCCGTTTCGTTTTGATCCCCCCTGCCGAGGAAAGGATCTCGGCGATTGCAGAAAGTAAAACCCTGCCGCCCCGCCACATCAGGGCTTTTTCTTTTGGATGCGATAAACGCAGGCCTTCTCGGTTTGGACGAGATGCTCCAATCTCTCGACCGGACAATTCAACAGTTGGCGGTACAATTCCAACTCATTGCGGCAAATTTCTGGGTAATTCTCCGCCACGCAATGAATCGGGCAATTGTGTTCTTTCAAGATAAAATAATTCTCTTCCTCTTCCATCTCCGCCATATAGCCCTCTTCCTCGCGCAAATGCGTAAGGGTCTCGACCTTCTTTTTTAAATCGTCGCCATTAAGAAGAGGAGCGTATTTCTTCAGTAGTTTTTCCCGGCGGTAGTTGAGGACTTTTCCGATTTTATCCCGGCCATCCAATTCTTCCAAATTCCGCAGAAGATCCACAATGAAATTGGAATAACTTTGGGGGAAAAATAGATCCGATTTTTCCGACAGTTTAAAATAAAGGGCTGGACGTCCGGCTTTCTGCCGCACGAATTCCGACTCGATGTAGGAATCCCTCTCCAAGGCGATGAGATGTTGACGCGCTCCCATGGTCGTAAATCCAAGAATCTCTCCCACCTGGCGAGCCGTCATCCTTCCGTTTTTTTTCAGAAGGGTCAATATTTGGAGGGACGTGGATGGTTCTTTTTTCATTATTCCAAATACCGTAAACGAATTAAAAAAACATTAATGGAAATTTAATAAAAATCAAACCATTTTTGGGAAAATCTTGCCAAAATTGCATTGTTAGCTATCCCTTATCGCGCGATAGAGCGAAATCTGTCCTCTCCACCTCTTATCGATTCGTTGAGGGATAGTATTGCGCCGTTAAGGGATAAGCAAAAGAAAGCGAATTTTCGTCCCACCCTTCCATCAATCCCGCCCACGCATCGCCGGAAACGGGAATCCAAACGTCAATATCCTCGGACCAAGGCGATATCTCCAGCGGGAAAAGCAAAGGACGATTCGAGACGGAAACCGTCTCGTCCCACACGGAAACCGTCTCGTCCCACACGGCGATATAGAATTGGCCGGAAAGGGATGGATAGGGTAAAGGAAAAACGATGTGAATCATCCGCGGGAGAGCGATTTCCGTTCCGCTGGAGCCGACGTCAATCGCGATCGGCTCGCCGGTCTCGCCGGTAACGATTTTGGCCCCAGGCTCAGGATTTTGCTTGAGGATGATATTCCATTGGGAGGATTCGGTTTTTACATAGTGGATGTTTTCTTTTACCAGGGGAAAAGGTTCCATTTCCGGGCGATTGAGTATTTCGTCTACATGGACGCCGATCAATTTCGGCATAATATATTCTTCCGGCTGAGGTCCCAAACTGACTAGAAGGTTGATTTTTTTTCCGATGACAAGCCTCCGTCCATAGGGCGGATCCTGGAGAATCACCGTTCCTTTGGGATAGGTGGGATGGTAGACGAAGGCTCGTTGGCCCAATTCCAAACCTGCGCTGCGGATCATTCCCGATATCTCTTCCAGGCGGGCGTCGGTGAGATCAGGTATGAGGATTTCCTGAGGACCGGCGCTGACGGTGATCGCAACGCTGCGTCCCTTTTTAACGAACGTATCCGGATAGGGACGCTGTTCGATGACGATGCCCGGCGGGGCGTTGTCGCTGACGACTTCTTTGACCGGCAAATGGGGAATAAGCTCGTTCTCCACCAGCAATTCCACGGCTTCCGATTTGGTCAGGCCATACAACCGGGGAACCGTTACTTCTTCGCCGCGAATAAGATAATCCATTAGCCATATGCCGCCGCCTGCGATTCCGGCGACGAGCAGCCCTATAAACAATACAATCAAGAAAAATCCATTGATTAATCGCAGAATCGCTTTGGAGATTTTCTTTATCATTGATTTTTGACGAATTAGCTATTGCGGACGATTTTTGAGGCTCTTGCAAAACTATATTATTCCTCCCCCAAGCTTGGGGGAGGTTAGGAGGGGGTTGAGATAAGTTAAACAAAATCAACCCCCCTCTAACTCCCCCCAAGCTTGGGGGGAGAATGGAAAAGAAAATTATACCATTTTTGCAAGAACCTCTTTTGTTACGCTTTTTTATAGAGAAACAAAGAAATTATATCTTTTTCTTGCGCGCTTGGGAACATAATGAATGGGGTAAACGAAACAAAAAATGAGAAATAGCGATTTGAATATCTTATATCTCTACGTTATTCCTTCTTACGCAAACGGGCGGCGAAAGCGCCGTCCAGATTCCATCGTTGAGGAACGAGGCGCATCCATCCTTCCACTGCTGTGGTCTCGCATAAGGCTTCCGGTAAAAAAGGCGCCGCCGGTTCGATTTCATAGCTGGGATGACGGTTCAAAAAACGCTCAACGGTTTTCTCGTTTTCCTCTGGAGAGAGAGTGCAAGTAGAATAAACCAAAACGCCGCCCGGCTTCAAATAAGGATGCACTTTCCCCAGCATCCGCTGCGCTTGTTCGGCGGAGTGCTTTTCTTCTTCCGGCCGCAGCCGCCAGCGCAGATCGGGATGGCGGCGGAAAGCGCCCCAGCCCGTACATGGAGCGTCTAACAGAATGGCGTCAAAGTCGCCAAATCCGGCGGGAGGATCACCGCGCAAAACGTCCAACAATAATGGTTTTATACAAGAGAGGGAAAAGCGTTTTTGCTGATCCCGCAATAGATCCAAGCGAAGTTCGCTGCGATCCGAAGCGGCGATTTCACCCTGATTCCCCATCATATCGGCGAGGAAAAAGGTTTTCCCGCCGGGAGCGGCGCAAACGTCCCATATTTTCCAACCGGCTTTGGGCGCAAGCAGCATCGGAACCAGCATCGCAGCGCCATCTTGCACGGCCCATTCTTCGCATTGCAACGCATCTGGTTTTAAATGTTGGTCGGGAGCAATCTGAATGCGGTTGGGAAACCTTTCATCCCGTTCGAAGACGATTTCCAACGAGCGCAGTTTTTCCAACGCCGCCGTTTCGTTTCCTCTCAGGCGCAGGGAAAGGGGCGCGCGTTCGTTGTTGAAGCGGCAAAACGCTTCGGTTTCCTCTTCCCCCCAAAGATCGAGCCAGCGTTCCACTAGCCATTGGGGATGGGAATGATGCGCCGCCAGATGCACCGCCAGATTCTCCTCGCGTTTGGGATAGGGAATGACGTCCACTTCCCGCTGTAGACGCCGCAGGATGGCGTTGACGGCGGAAGCTAAAGCGGGCAGACGGCGGCGCCGCGTCAGTTCCACGGCGTCAGAAAGGACGGCGTAAGCGGGAGCGCGATCAAGAAAGAACAATTGATAGACGGAAAGTTCCAAGATTCTTTTTACCGCATCGGGCAGGCCGTCGAAATTTTTGGCGGCGTAACGCAAAACATGGCGGATGCGTCCCAGCCAGCGGCAAGTTCCCGATACGATTTCGCGCGCCAGAGCGAGGTCTCGGGCATCGCGGCATTGTTCCTCCAAAGCAGGGAGGACTTCCAACAGAATCCGCTCCTCCGTCAACACCTTATCCAGAACGAAAAGCGCGGCGCAACGAGCGGGAGAAGGCGGTTTTTTCGGCATAATTCGAATAAAACAGGGGATCGCCTGCTAGCAAGCTGCCTGCGATCCCCGGCAAAATCTTCAAGAATGTATAGTAGGGTGGGCTAAAAGCGAAGCGTAGCCCACCATTTTGACTAGTTGCATCAATCCCGGTTGCCAAAAATAATCATGGCGTAGTAAAGCAAAGTCAGTATAGAACCGACAGCCGCCGCCACATACGTCAACGCCGCCGCGTTGAGAACCTTGCGGGTTCCAGCATTTTCTTCCTCATTAACGATGCCATACTCTGTCAGACAAGCGAGCGCCCGGCGGCTGGCGTTGAATTCGACAGGCAGCGTGATGATGGTGAAAAGCACGGCGCAAGCGTACAATACCAAGCCAATTAGAGCGATGGTAAAGCCCGTCGCGCCAAGCTGGAACAAAGTGGCGGCGAATAAACCAATAAAAATCAATCCCATGCCCAAATTGGACCCAACGCTAGCGATAGGGTAGAATCCCTGCCGCAACTGCAAAGCAAAATAGCCGCTTTTGTCCTGCAGCGCATGGCCTGCTTCGTGAGCGGCGACGCCGACGGCGGAAATGGAGGCGCTATTATAAACCGGTTCCGACAAGCGCAAAATCTTGCTGCGCGAGTCGTAATGATCGGTCAAAGCGCCCGCTATGCGCTCGATGGGAATATTCTGCAAGCCGTTAGAGTCGAGAATATACCGCGCCGCCTGGGCGCCGGTAATGCGCCGCCGGATGGGAACTTCGCTGAATCGCCGGAACGTCGCCTGAACGTTTTTGCTGGCGATAGCCATTATCAGAATGATAAAGATCATTAAAATGAATTCCATGATAGGAATCTCCTTTCTCCACGAGAGAGGCCGTTCGTTTCTTTATTATACTCTATTACGATAGAACGGCGAATAAGTTACCGCGTGAAATGACGTTATTTCCCAAAAGAATATCGTTGGTTTTTCGAAAAATTCCTTTTGCGAGCATATCCTTTTTCGCGCGGAATTGCATGGATCAATACATGTAAACGTCAATGGGTATGGAAGCGTTGCAAGGAATCGGCGAGTTTCTTTTTGATCGGAGCATAAGCGGAATCCGCTGCGAGGTTCTTAATCTCTCCCGGATCGCGATCCAAGGCGTACAGTTCCTCGCCGCCTTGAAGATAAAGATTGTACTTCCATTCTTTCGTTCGAATTGTATTAATGGGATTGATCCATTTTTGCTTGCCGTAATATTCCGCATAAATTTCTTTCCGCAAGGGTTGATTTGGCTGGCTGAACAAGGGACATAAACTTATCCCCGGCAATGGTTTCGGCCAGGCGATCCCGCTCATTTCGCAGAGAGTGGGAACGATATCGATAAGGCTGACAAGCGAATCGCTGACGCCGCCCTGAGCAAAGCGTTGGGGATAGGATAAAGTCAGCGGAACGTTGAGCAGTTCGTCGTACATGAACGGCCCCTTGAAGGGCAGCCGGTGAGCGCCAGCCATATCGCCATGATCGGACGAATAGATCGCTACAGTATCCTCGCTTTGCCCTTTAGCCTCTAAAGCATCGAGGATGATTCCGATATGGCTGTCCACCTTCTCAATGAGATTCAGGTAATAACTTCGATAACGCAGCCACTCTTCTTTTCCCCAATTCAGAGTAACCTTGCCTTGGTCTTTTTCCAAATATTGGCGCTGTGGCGCCGGTTTCCCAGCAAGATCGTCATGGAAATTATCGGGAAGAGTCACGTTGTCGCAGATAGGTTCTTGTATGTGATTCGAGATTTGATATATATCATGTGGATTGATGAAGGAAACGACCAGCAGCCAAGGCGTCTCCTCTTGGTTCCGAATCCAATCCGCCGCCGCATTAGCCAGTTCCTCGCCCCGCAAAGCGCTGCCGTCATGCTTGTTCGGAAAGCCGAAAGCACCCAATCCATTCTCATCATTACCCAAATGCCACTTCCCCAAATAGCCCATAATATATCCTTGATCGCGAAAGACGCTCCCAAGGCAGGGAATCGAGGGAGAAAGCGGTTTGCCCAACGAACCGGAATCCACATTCGCCACAACGCCCGCCTGGTGAGGATTAAGACCCGTTAAAAGTGAGGCGCGCGAGGCGGAGCATTGGGGCGTCGCGCAAAAGGCGTTCGTGAAGCGCATTCCCCGCGCCTCCAACCGCCGCCGGTTGGGCAGACGCAGCCAGGATCGGGAAATCCGCTCCGTCTCCTGATCGGAAAGCAGAATCAAGACGTTAGGCCGCCGGGAAGACTTCTCCAATCCCGCAAGCGAGAAGGGCGCCATCGCGGAAACGAAAGCCGATGCGCTGGTCAATAGAAATTGACGGCGGGTTAACATGGTTTGAACTTCGTTTTTTCTGTTCAAGCAGAAGACTCCTTATAATAGGAGAACAGACCTCATCTCCCCGTCTCTTCCGCCAAGCGCACATAAAGGTATTTCAACGCTTCTCGGTATTGCGGGGGGATGTTTTCCGGCAGGGGGCGATCGACGGCGCGGCGCATTTTTTCTTTCAGCGTCATGGCGTAATCGCCGCTGGGCTGAGCGCCTTCCGTCCCGGTTTTCGCCGTCTCTTCCTTGCGGTCTTTGCCGTACTGGTCTTCTTCCTGCATGGTTCCGGCTTCCAACATGCGCGTGAGGATGCGCTTTTGCTTATTCTGCACCTCTTCGTTGTTTTGCCCGTCCTTCAGCAGTTTTTCTACTTCGCGCATTTCGTCGTAAATGCCTTCCAGGCGGTTGCGCAGCTGCTTCGAGTAGCGGTATTGCCGCATCATCTTTTCAATCTCTTGGCGGATGGCGGCCTGGCGCTGCGCCATTTCTTGGAGTTGTTGCAGCATCTCCTTTCCCTTCTCTCCCATCTTCTGCAATTGCTGCATCATCTGGTTCAAGTCCTGCTGTTGGGAAATCATCTGCTGCATTTGCTGCTGCAAATCCTGCGATTGGGCCATTTGCTGCTGCATGGATTGCATGTCCTGCATCATCTTGCTGACAGCCGTATTGAGCGCCATCATCGATTGGCGCGTTTCGTGCAGACCCACCCATTGCACGCCCTGCCCCGCGTCTACCGCCTTTTGCAGCCGTTCTTCGCCGCGCCGCAAAAACGCTTCCACATCCCGGCTCATGAAGGGATTGCTTTGGGATAGCGCCGTCCATTCGCCCTCGATGCGCCTCAATTCCCGATGGAAAGCGCTGGCGCGGCGCAGAGCTAGCGACGCGGCTCCCCGGCCTAGAGGCGATTCTGTCAGCGATTCCATCTGCTCGGAAAGGAACAAGCCGCGATCCACCAACCGCTTGAGGGCGGTCATATCCATCTGCATGTTCATTCCGCCCAAATCGAACGAATTATCCTGAAGTTCCTGCGCCATTTCCTGCAATTGGTTCTGCGCATTTTGTTGATGGGGCTGGGCTTGTTGGCTTTGACCTTGTTGCAGTTTCTGCGTCGCCTGCGCCAGTTCGTTTTGCAGATTCTGCGCCATGGCCTTTTCCGCCATTTCCTGGAGTTTTTGGGAAATGACGGGATTTTTCTCTTGCAGATTTTTTTGCATCCCCTGCATCTTTTGCATCATCTCATTTGCGTCTTTTTCCAGGTTGCGCTGCCGTTCCGCCAGCATGGATTCCTGGTTTTCCAATTCTTTTTTCTGGGCTTTCAGTTCCTCCAGTTTTTGGGCGGCTTCATCGCTTTTAGCAGATTCGTCTCCTTCTTTTTTGCCCTCATCAGGACTTTTTTCGCTGGCGTTTTCGCCGGTTTTAGCGGCGTTTTCCGCTTCTTTTTCCGCCTGCGCGATTTGATCGTCCAAAGATTGCTTGGCTTGCGCGATTTCTTCCGTCTCTCTTTTCAAATGTTCCTGGCGCTGGGCGAGTTCTTCCGTCATTTGGCGCAGCCCTTCCAATTGGCGGACGTCGTAAGCGTCCTCGAGCATATTCAGCGTACGTTCCAGTTGCTGTTCGAAATTCTCCATAGAAAAATTCAAATCCTGCAATTGTTCCGCATTGATCTGCTTGGAAAGTTGTTCGACGGTCTGCTCGAGTTTCTGCATGACCTGCATACTGTCTTTATCGAGTAATTCCTTGAGCAAATCCTGGATGCGCGTCATTTTTTCCAAAGTTTCGGGAGTGAATCCCTGCTGCTTTTGTTCTTCCGGGGAAAGATTCTCTTCGGCGGATTGTTGATATTTTCCCAATTCCTCTTCGATTTTTTTCGCTTCTTCGACCAGCTGCTCCTGCCGATCCTTTAAGGCTTCCAGGTCTTTTTTCTCCATCCAAAGGTCTTTTTCGCTCTCTTCGTTATCGGCGGCGTTTTCGATTTTATCCTCTACGTTGCCCAGCGTTTTTTTGACGTCTTCCGTTATCTGCTTTTGCTCTTCGACCACGTCGCTCAAACCGCCGACCTGCTGCGATTCCGATTCGTCCAGATCGGAGAGAAGATCGACGAGCGAGAGATAGCGGACGATATTCGTCGAAGAACGCCCCATTTTGGGGCCGTCAATTTGATCGCCATCCCACGCCGTGAAATAATAGGACGCTTCGTCGCCGGGGAACATCATCAACGGTTCCATATCCCAATCGAACGTCAGGAAAAATTGCGTCGCCGAACCGACGTCTTTGGCCGTTTCCTGAGTATACGCCCAAAGAAATTCCTCCTTAGCCGTATTTTGATTGTTATTCACGGCGTAGTGAAAATAGATGCGGTGCACGGCGTAATCGTCGCTGGCGCGCACTTGCAGCCGCTGTTTCATGGCGGCGGGCATAGGAATGACGGCGGGCGGTTGAAGAATGGCGATTTCCGGCGTCGCGTCCGGAATAGCCGTTAATTTATAGCCCCGTCCGTTGTTGGATAAGCCATGTTCGTCCGTCAGTTGAAGGGAATATTCGCCCGATCGATCGGCGGTGAATGCGGCGAATATCGTTTTCCCAATGACCTCGGCGGGGCGGCTTTCTTCGTTCCAGAGAAACGAAGCCGATTGCAACGGTTCTGTCGCCGTGGCTTCGATGACGATGCGGCTGTTGCGTAAAACCGATATAGGACGCAGTCCCGATAGGACCTCCGGTGGACGCGCCGTATAGGACGGCGGCGTTATGGTAATGACTCCTTCCGCTAATACGGGAGGATCGAGGGGAATGGCGAAGCCTTGGTTTGAAATGGAGCCGCCGGCGGAGAAAAAATATTCCATTCGTTCATGCAGCGCGGGCACGGAAAACGCGATGCGGCTTCCCAAGACCGCCGCCGGATACGTCTTCCAGCCGGAAGCATTCGCCAAATGAATAAAAGCGGAACTGGCGAAATTGCCGTCGCGCCGGACGGCGGAAAGCATAACCGGTTCCCCCCGCGCCGCTTGAACGGCGCTTGACGTAACTAACGCCGCCGGTTCGACCGAGGTTCCGCGAATGTAAAGCGCCTGAACGATTCGATCTAGCCGTTCTCGCGCCAAATCACCTCGTATGGAATAATAAAGACCTGAAGAGATTGAAACAGCGAGAAAAACGATTGCCAGGACGATGGAAAGCGATTTTTGTTCTTCCTGGCCGATGCGTTCGAGATAGCCCGACAGCCAGCGGTCGTCGGCTTCCAGCAATTCGGACGAATAGCCAAGTCGTTTAATCTCTTCGGGATGTTTCTCCGCATAGATCATTAGCGAAGAGCGATTCGCTGCTTCGGGGTGGCGTTCCTCCCATTGGCGAAAATACGATGCAAGGCGGATTCCATGAGAAGCCCATTCCAAAACATACCGATATAACGTCCTCAAAAATACAACTGCAATCAAAAGAAAAACGATATTGATCGCCAGATTGCTCAGGCGAAAAATCTCCGCCGAAAAATATAAAAATTGCAGGCCCAAAAGACCGCCCGTCAACGCCAATAGAATCAGTTCCAACAAGCGTCGGCTAAAATTCCGCCGGTAAAGGCGATGAAAATGGGCGGGGCTGAGCCACGGCTTATACGACGTCATAAAATTCGTCCGCTTTCCATCCATCCGCGAAATGGGAAATGTTAATCTTCATCCCTATCATTTTGGCTTGGCGAATGGTTTTCTCCAAGGTACAAATAGCGCTGGATCAGGTTGACGTAGCCAGTCCATTCCTTGGCGCCGCTTTCGGCCTTGTCCATTTCCCGTTCGTAAGCGGCCATCTGGGCGTCCATATTTTCGATGTGGTGCAGCAGGTTGGCTTCAAGCGTCATGGGGAGAATAGGAGAGCGCTCGACTTCGCCGTGGTGAGATAAGATGACATGCAACAGCCGGCGGCGTTTTTCCGGGGGAAAATCTGGCAAGCGATCCATCAGATTTTCCGCCAAGGCCGTCCCCATGTAAATATGCCCCAAGAGCCTGCCGTCGGTGCTATAATCGATGCGGTAGTGGTAGACGAATTCCCTCATTTTTCCCGCGTCGTGAAAGACGGCCCCGGCCAGAAGCAGATCTTCCGCCACGCGGGGATAATTGGGCGCAATGGCTCGGCACAAGCGCATGACGCTCAGCGTATGCTCCAACAATCCATGCAAGTAGGGATGATGCCACATCTTGGCGCCGGGCGCGCGGCTGAATTCTTGCCATAGGCTCTCGTCCTGGCGAAAGGCTAGCAATAAGGCGCGGTAATCCTCATCCTTCATCGTCTCCAACATCCCATCGAATTCCGCCGCCATCTCTTCTAGCGGCTTGAGCGAAGCGGGAAGAAAATCCGCCGGGTCCAAATCTTCCGGCGCGGGTACGGCTTGGATGCTTCTCACCGTGATCTGCGTATCGTTCTGGTAGGAATTGACTTTTCCGGCGACGGAGACGAGATCGCCCTCGCGCAGCCGCTTGTACGCCTCCTCGGCGCCGCCCCACAAGACGGCGGAAACTTTCCCCGTCTTATCTCCCAGCCGCAGGTTCAACAACTGCCCCTTGTCGTATTCCCGCAAGGCGATGCGGGTAATGACGAATAGGGATTGCACGTCTTTACCCACTTGCAGTTCGTTGACGTAGATTTTCTTGGTTTTATTCTCTTCTGGAAATAAAGAATCCATCCTCGGCCTCGAATCGTAAAGATATGTGATTGTACTCAATCCCCTTTGAAATGGTTCCTCGGCATAACTCATGTTGCCGAGCCAATATTTTCATGTCCTCGGAAAAATCATTCCAAAAAGGCGTTGAGGTTCCCATGATTATGGCTCTTTCGATACGCAAAAAGAATCGAATGCCGCGAAATTCCTTCTCCCAGCCTTGAAAGGCAGGGCTATTGTCAAATGCCCCTTTAAAGGGGCAAACGAGAATAGCCCGCCGTTTCAACGGCGGGTTTAGGTAGGGATTCCTTTTTCGCGTCTTTCTTTTTCTTTCGCGTTTTCGTAATTCAATACGATGCGAAAACAATCTCAACCTGCTTTTCATCGCGCGTAACATAAATTTATAACTTGTTGCGCCCGCGCCTGGTTATTCTCTCTTTTTAATATAGCCGCAGGCGCCCCACATGAATATGGTTCCAAGAACGATCAAAGCGATGGAATGGACGAATAGGATGGCGTAATGAATCCCATTCCATTCGATCGGCGCGGGAAGACTGAGGGGAGAGAAAAAATAAAGGTAATTGTAAATCGCATTCAACCACGGGTGTTCTTTGATATTCATCGTTTGGAAAGGATTGAAAACGACCGCCGTCATCATAATCGCGGCCGTGACGAGGTAGGGGATAATGGCATGAAGCATAACGGTCCCGAAGGTCTTGCGGGAAGGTGAAATGCCGTCATCGCGGGACAAACTGGAAAACATAATCCCCAAGCAAGTATAAAAGTAGATGCAGCACAGATAAAACGAGAGGAGAAAAAACAAATCCGTTAAATAATAGCGATTGGGCCAACGATTATGCCATAAAGCGAAAAAGAAATTGGCCAGATAATAAAAAATGAACAAAGCCAAAATGGGATAAACGGATTGCTTGAAATGGCCGAAGACTTTGCCGCGAATAATGCTGATGGAGGGTATGGTAGTGGTTCGCAGCAAAGGCCAGGTTTCGCGCCGCTTCTCCACGGTTATGGAATGGCTGGGAGCGATATGGGAAAAGAAACAAGTAATGGCCGCCGAGAGCGAGGCGATGACGACTCGCACGTGCATAAAATCGTTAACATCATGGCCTCCGCCCGTCGCCGCCCAAAATACCCATGCAATCAGAAAAGAGATGATGGCCATGGCGATTATGAGCGTTCGATCCTGCGTAAGCAATTTGCGGTTATAAAACAATGTCTCTTTTTGATAAGCGGCTTTTCCCAAGGCGTCGAAAAAGGGTTGTATGGAATCCTCAATAGTCGCATTTTTCGCGTTTTGGGATGATTGATTTCGGCGCGGAAAGATATTCCAATTGAATCGCGCCGAGAGAAGCGGTCCCAATAAATGAAATAAATACGCCGTTATCAGAAAGAGAATCAACGCAAGCAAGAGATTTACGAATCCGGAGACTACGCCCGGATTGTCGGCGAAAAACTTGAGAATGTAACTTCTCGACTTGCCGCCCCCTGGAACTACGCTGGAAATCGACATAGGAACGTTCACAAGGACGATGGCGGCGAAAGGATTGATAGCCAATTCCAATCCAAAACCGCTCCAATCTTGAGCTGTGGATTTGGCTAACATGATTTTTAAGATTTCCCATATATAACGGAAGGCATAAGGCCCCAAAATCAATAAGATCAACAAGCCGATAGATACCCGGCTGGCGGAGGCAGTAGAGACGGAAAACAGAGAAACGAAGACGCCCATCATCACCGCCAACACGTAAAAACCGAAAATGGCGCTGAAGCATTGCGCCATATCGTTGATCGATATGCCCCCGATGAGGAAGCAAATAGAAAGAAACGGCAGAATGGCGGCGGCGAACAATAAGGCGTAGACCAGGTTGGCGGCGCATTTTCCCCACAAAATCGATAATCGCCTCAACGGCGACGTCAGCAGCAAGTCAAGCGTATCCGCCTCCCGCTCGTGAACGATTCCGGCGGATGCCAACGCCGATAAGGGAAATCCGAATAAACATAAAATATAGATGAGGGGAAAAAAGATTGTCCGGCCATCTCGGTGATCGATCGTCCACGAACGCATACCCACATAATAATTGAAGCAAAATATCAAGCCGGTAATCGATAATACAAGGAAGAGGCTTCGAAAAGCGCGGGGCGAACGCAAATGCCGGATCAATTCGCGAAAAACGACGGGATTGGTTTGCCAATTCATCAAGCGTTCCCCCCATACATGTTGGAACTAGCCGTAACAATTCTTCTTTACATAGGTTATACGATCAATCCCCGTTCGTCAGGGACGATGAACTTGACTCAAAAAAGAAACCCGGCGCCGTTCGCTTGCGACATATAGAAAAAAAGCTTATAAACGAACGACATGACGGCGATTAGCCATGATTCGCCGAAAACCGCTCGCTCAATACTCTTTATTGGAAAGGGAAACCGATTATGCGCCGATGGCTTATTCGATTAGGGATGGCGTTCTTTTTCGCTGCTTATTCCACCGTCCTGCTGCCTGCCATGGAAAAGGGCGATATTCTTAAAACGCTGAAAAAATCGCATCCGCGCCTGATTCTTACTGACGAGCGCGTTGCGGAAATCAAGCAACTGATCGCCAAGGACAAAACCGCCGGCAAAATCTATCGCGATCTCCAAGCGGAAGCCGATCGGATCATGAAAGCCGCGCCGGTGGAGTATAAACTCGAAGGTCCGCGCCTGCTTTCTCAAAGCCGCCGCTGCCTGGATCGGTTGTATACTCTCTGCCTGCTTTACCGTTTAGATAAGAAAAAGGAATACATCGACCGCGCCCGCGCCGAAATCTACGCCGCCGCCAATTTTCCCGACTGGCATCCGCCTCATTTTCTCGATACGGCGGAAATGACCCACGCCTTAGCCATCGCCTACGATTGGTTCTATAACGATCTTTCTCCCGCCGAACGCAAAGTAATCCGAACGGCGTTGATCGAAAAAGGATTCGAACCTTACCTCCGCGCCTGCCGGGAAAATACATGGTGGAGCGTTTGCAGTCATAATTGGAATCAGGTCTGCAACGGCGGCGTAGGCGTCGCCGCCCTCGCCGTAGCGGACGAAGAGCCGGAAATCGCGTCCGATATCCTAAACTTCGCCTTGGAAAACATCAAAATCGCCCTGAAGGAATACGCCCCCGATGGGGGATGGAACGAGGGACCGGGATATTGGCACTACGCCACCCGCTACACAGTCTATTTCCTTGCTTCGCTGCAAACGGCGCTGGGGACGGACTTCGGCCTCTCCGCGATGGAGGGCATGGATCGAACCGGCTTTTTCCGCATGGATTTCACCGGACCAACCAACTTGACCTTCAATTACGCCGACGCCAGCCCCTACGCGGGCGGAGCGGCGGAAATGTTCTGGATGGCGGATCGCTACGATAAACCCGTTTACGCCTGGCATCAACTCCAGCGGCTGAACCATCCTGAAGCGTTGGATTTAGTCTGGTACACGGCGAAGGGTGAGGATCCATCCCAAAGTGGTTTACCCATCGACGCCTTTTATCGCGGCGTCGACGTTGCCTTCTTCCGCAGCGCCTGGAACGATCCCAACGCGCTCTTTGTTGGCTTCAAGGGAGGCGACAATAAAGCCAACCATAGCCATCTCGATCTCGGCGGCTTCGTATTGGACGCCGATGGAATCCGCTGGGCGGTAGACCTGGGTGGCGACGATTACAACCTGCCTGGTTATTTTGGAAGCAAGCGTTGGACTTATTTTCGTCTCAACACCCATAGCCATAATACGATCATGATCGACGGCCAGAACCAAGACCCCAAAGCGGCGGCGCCCATCGTCCGCTTCGATTCCAAGCCGGATTGGGCTTTCGCCGTGGCCGATCTCTCCGCCGCCTACGCCTCTCAGGCGAAAAAAGTCGTTCGCGGAATCGCGATGGCGGATCGTAAGCGCATCCTGATCCAAGATGAAATCAACGCCCTAAATCCTTCTGTCATCGAATGGAGCATGTTGACGCCCGGCGAGATTCAAGTCGACGGTTCAACTGCTATATTGAAAAAAAGCGGCAAAACGCTCCAAGCGGAGATTCTATCCCCCGCCGGCGCTGCGTTCCATATCGAATCCGCCAATCCGCCCGCGCCGGAAAAGCAGCAGCCAGACATTAAGAAACTCGTTGTTCGTCCAGCGGGAAAAACGGAAAATTGCCGCTTCGCCATTCTCCTGACGCCCTGTTCCGATGGCGCCCAGCCGCCAAAATTCTCAAAGCCTATCGTTCCTCTAGACGAATGGAGATGAATCGATTCTATTTTACGTTAGAATTTTTTTCTCCAATGAGGCTCTTGCAAAAAGGATAAAGTCTACGCTTTAATTCTCCCCCCAAGTTTGGGGGGAGTTAGAGAGGGGGGGTGATTTTATTAGGCTTAAGATAATCCCCTCCTAACCTCTCCTACGCTTGGGGGAGGAATAATGGAGTTTTGCAAGAGGCTCTAATGGCAGAAAAATGATTTTTTGATCACCTTTGAAACATTCGGTGGATTGATACGTATTATTAATAAAGGGGATCGGATTTAATAATCGATTTTCCGCCATTATTAGAGGATTGTTATGGAAATATTTCTTGAGGATTCGCTTGAAGATATCGGCATGGTTCAAGCTATTGAAGAAGGTTTGAAAACCCCAAAGGTCGATCAAGAAGAAGCGCTGTCCTGGATTGCGAGCCGGTTACAAAGTTTGAATTACGATTCTACTAACTCAAAGAGGCTCTTGCAAAATTAATAAAATCCGCTTTTAAATTCTCCCCCCAAGCTTGGGGGGAGTTAGAGGGGGGTTGATTATGTTAGACTTAAAGCAACCCCCTCCTAACCTCCCCCAAGCTTGGGGGAGGAATTATGGAGTTTTGCAAGAGGCTCACAAAGACTTAATAAATAGAATCTTGCAAATATATATAAAATTACAGCGAACATAGTATGAGTATTTTGTTAGAAATTTATGAATTTTTTGAATGACATTTCCTGGTTGGCGCGTTATATTCTCAACGTAAGCCATAAGTTAGGCGATAATAATTCATATTGATTCGAATGATGTTTTGAAAATGGATTCGCGTCCAAGAAAGAACGGTCGCATGAAAGGCAATCTGTTGGTCATCGATTCCAAAACCAGCGAAATGCGGTCACTATTGAGAAACGAAGCTTTTCAATGTATGACGAAATTCTTAAAGGATTCCGCCCATTCTATTCAAGTCGGTAAACTGGCGGTGCAACTCTTCGATAAATTATCCCTTTATCATGGCTATGGAGAAGAAGAGCGTTTTTATCTGGAATGCGGCGCTTATCTGCATGATATCGGCTTAGCGGTCGGCGATAAAAAACACCATAAACATTCCCTGCGCTTGATCCTGGACGGCAAGTTGCCTTCCTTCAATCAGCGGGATAAAAGAATCATCGCCAATATCGCTCGCTATCATCGCCGTTCGTCTCCCAAACCGAATCATCACGAATTCCTATTGCTTTCCCCTACGGATCGGGAAATCGTTAATAAAATGGCGGGAATATTGCGCGTCGCCGACGCCTTGGACCGTTCGCGGCGATTGGAAATCGACGAATTGACTTGCATCGTTCAAAATGGAGTTTGCCAAATCTATATCGATACTCCCCTTTCCATTGAGGGAGAAATCAAAGCTTTGGATAAGAAAAAAGACCTTTTTAACAAGGTCTTCGGCTTGGATGTCCGATTGACAGCTGTGGGTGAAACTCGGGAAATGGCTACATCCGAAGCTTCCCCTGGATCTTCAATATGACATAGATGCAGGCGGTAAGGAGCGTTAATCCAACCAATCGCAGCAAATTCCCGAAAGAATGAGGGTTATGTACGGCTTTGTCCGTCATAGGCGCGTCATCCTGTTTAGCAATGATCCCTTACCTGCTCCGCCGTTATTTCCCAGTATACTCGATTCGTTTATAAGAAAAACCATCCGTCTCGCTAAATAATCCCTTTTTTTCGGCTAACTTCTATTTCCCTTTTATCTTATATTTCAAAACCGGTTTGGGAATCGCTCCTTTTCCCTGAACCGGCTTTCGAGAGTTCGCGGGAGGATTGACGAGTATCCTGCTCTGAAAATCTCGCGGTTGGGGATTATAGAGCATGGTATAGCCGATCTTTGGATTGGTTTGCCGAATGTTGATGGGATACTTTTCCAACACCGGCGACTTGCCCATCATTCGATTCCATTCCGCCTCCGACTGCAATAATTCGATTTTTTTCATGGCGCTATCGAGAGTGAGCGGTTGGCAACGAAACATCTTCCTGCGAAGAGAATCGCAACGAGAATCGAAAACATCTAACGATAATGCAGGCTTTGGGGTTATCCATTCTTTTGCCACCCGGCAATCTTTCTTCATGATTTCATCCGGCGTCCCGCCAAGAAAAACGAGCATAAGAAACGCAGCGCTGATATTCATCGGTTCTATCCTCCCTTCAGAAAAACTATCTCATGGAAATTTTCTCCCTTTCCATATAACGATTTTTTAAGAGATTGGTTTTATATTATAAACTCATGTTACGCAGCCAGTACCGTCGCGCTATTGGAAAAATCGTTCAAGAGAGGCGAAAAGAATTGAATTTAGCGAAATTTCTTCTCCCAGCCTTGAAAGGCTATTGCCAGATGCCCCTTGAAAGGGGCATATGAAAATAGCCGTTTCAACGGCGGGTTTATGAAGGGATTCCTTTTTCGTGTTTTTCTTTTTCATTTCGCGTTTTCGTGATTCAAACGGCGAGAGTAAGAGATTCCTTTAATTACCCATTGCGCGTAACATGAGTTATAAAGTAAATACCTGTGCGCCAAATCGGCGCAGTAAAGGGGAAATCCTTTTTCTCTAATAAATATTTTTCGATTTTATATTTTTTAACCTGCTATTTGTAAGCATGTTACGCCGATATCGCTAATCCAAGAAAGAGTTAGCACGCCTTTTGCTTTTCTTCAAAATCAAGGTGAGAGCAGAAGCGCTAAAACTAATGGGTTGACAAGTATTCGAGGATGTATTCGAGCCGGATGATCGATCGCCATATCCTTTGCCGCCATGAAATTCGCGTATTAGTAAAAAAATACCGTCGCAAGGCGCCGCGAATTTCCGAAAACCCTTTATAATGTTTGATTGAATCACTCCTAAATTCTACCAAACGCGAAGAAAGCGGAGACGGCGGCAGGAGCATGGCGGTTAACTTTCGGGATTATTACAACATCCTAGGAATTCCTAGAAGCGCAACGCCAACGGAAGTGCAAAAAGCTTTCCGCCGGTTGGCTAGGGAATTTCATCCCGACGTGAATAAGTCGCCGGATGCGGAAGAAAAATTCAAGGAGATCAACGAAGCCAACGAAGTTCTGAAAGACCTGGAAAAACGGCGTAAATACGACGAACTCAACGAACAACGCAAACCGAAAAATCCGTTCAAGAGTTCCTTCGCCCAAAGCGATTTTTCCCAATTCCAAAAGAAAACCAATGGAAACGGGAAGACAAATGGCGCCCAAACCGGCCGCTTCAGCGAATTCTTCGAAAGCGTATTCGGGCAAAGTTCGCGGTTTTCCCGCAAGAAGAACGGTTCGGCGAAGATAAAACTCTTCGCCCGCGAAAAAAACGAAAACGATCTGGAAGCCGATATGGAGGTGGCATTGGAAGACCTCTATCACGGAAGAACGATCCAATTCGAAATTTACGTAAACCAAACCGGACGGCTAGGAAGGGAAAAAGTCGAGAAAAAATTGTATGACGTAAAGTTGCCCCCCGGCGCACGCGATGGAAGTTGCATCCGCCTGCGGGGACAAGGCGGCAAACGAAAAATCGGCAAAGTGAGGGGCGACCTTTATATCTCGTTGAAAGTAGCCGTCCATCCGCATCTGAAAGTTAAGGGATACGACGTGGAATCGGACATCCCCGTCACTCCTTACGAAGCGGCGTTAGGCGCCTGGATTCAAGTTCCGACGCTGGATGGATCGATGACCATCCGCCTGCCCGCAGGTTCCAGTTCGGGCAAAAGACAGCGCCTGATCGGCAAGGGATTGCCGATGAAGAATGGCATCCGGGCAGATCAATACGTCAACTTTATCATCGTCGTTCCTCCTGCTCTCACCGAAGCGGAAAGGCGGTTGTATCAGTCGTTGTCCCGCATTTCCAAACATAACCCAAGAGAATCGTTCTAGCGGCGCGTTCCCTTAAACCGCGTCCGCCTAATACTACTCACCTATGAAATATCGCTTTTCAAATTCCTCTCCCAAGATTGGGAGAGGTTAGGTGAGGGTTGATAGTATTTAGCTAATAATCCCTCACCCAAATCCTCTCCCAGAGGGCGAGGGGAATTATTAGCAACAAGAATTGGATGCCATTCCATCGCAGGAGGTGGATAATGGATTTGAATCGTTTTACCCAAAAATCGCAGGAAGCGTTGAGCGACGCGCAAAATTCGGCTATTCGCAGCGGACATGTCGAAGTGGACGTGGAACATTTGCTCTTAGCGCTGCTCGATCAGCCGGAGGGACTGATTCCGCGCCTGCTGACCAAGATGAACGCCCCTCTTTCCGCCATTCGTCACCAAATCGCCGCTGAATTGGAGCGGCGTCCTCGCATGAGCGGCGGAGCGACGGAAGCGGGGAAAATTTACGTCTCTGCGCGCCTCAATCAAGTCCTGCTCCGTTCTGAAGAAGAAGCCAAACGGCTGAAGGACGACTATATCAGCCTCGAACATCTGATGCTGGCCATTATTAACGAAGGGCCGACGTTCTTTTCCAGCCGAGTGCTTAACAGTTCCAATGTTTCCGCCAACCAATTTCTAAAGGCGTTGACGGAAGTGCGCGGCAATCAGCGCGTCGCCAGTCCCACGCCGGAAGCGGCCTATGACGCGCTGGAGCGTTACGGTCGCGATCTGGTGGCCGCTGCGTTGCAGGGCAAACTGGATCCCGTCATCGGACGCGACGGCGAGATTCGCCGCATCATCCGCATTCTGTCGCGCAAGACCAAAAACAATCCCGTGCTCATCGGCGAGCCGGGCGTAGGCAAGACGGCTATCGTCGAAGGGCTGGCGCACCGCATCGTACGCGGCGACGTTCCCGAAGGGCTGAAGAACAAGCGCATCTTCGCGCTGGATATGGGCGCGCTGGTGGCGGGCGCCAAGTATCGCGGCGAATTCGAGGAACGGCTCAAGGCCGTGTTGACCGAGATCAAGAAGAGCGAAGGGCGCATCCTGCTTTTCATCGACGAATTGCATACCATCGTCGGCGCAGGCAGGGTGGAAGGCGCGATGGACGCGGGCAACATGCTCAAGCCCATGCTGGCGCGCGGCGAACTGCACTGCATCGGCGCCACCACGCTGGACGAATACCGCAAGTACATCGAAAAAGACGCCGCCCTCGAGCGCCGCTTCCAGCCGGTGCTGGTGGAGCAGCCTACGGTGGAGGATTCCATCTCCATTCTGCGCGGCCTGCGCGAGCGCTTCGAAGTTCATCATGGAGTGAAGATACAAGACAACGCGCTCGTGGCGGCGGCCGTGCTTTCCCAACGCTATATCTCCGACCGCTTTCTGCCTGACAAGGCTATCGACCTCATCGACGAGGCCTGCGCCATGATCCGCACCGAGATAGACTCTATGCCCGCGGAACTGGATCAAAGCACGCGCCGCATCATGCAATTGGAGATCGAAGAACAGGCGCTGAGCAAGGAGAAAGACAAAGCCAGCCAAGAGCGGCTGCAAGCACTGCGCAAAGAACTGGCCGATCTGCGCGCCAAGACCGACAGCATGAAAGCGCAGTGGGAGGCGGAGAAAGAAAGCCTGCGCCAGATCGGCGCTCTGCGCAAGCAGATTGAAGACGCGCGTCATGAAATCGAACTCGCCGAGCGGGCGTACGATCTATCCAAAGCGGCGGAATTGCGGCACGGCAAACTGCCGACGCTGTTGAAGACTTTGGAGAAGGAAGAAGCGGCGCTGACGCGCAAACAGGGTGCAGCGAAATTCCTGCGCGAAGTGGTTACCGAAGAGGAGATCGCCGACATCGTTTCCCGCTGGACTGGCATCCCCGTCACCCGCCTGATGGAAGGGGAGCGGGAAAAACTGCTGCGGCTGGACGAGGTTCTGCATCGGCGCGTCATCGGCCAGGACGAGGCGGTGCAGGCGGTGGCCGACGCCGTCATCCGCGCCCGCGCCGGCATCAAAGACCCGCGCCGTCCCATCGGCTCCTTCATCTTTCTTGGCCCCACCGGCGTCGGCAAGACGGAACTGGCCAAAGCGCTGGCGCAGACGCTGTTCGATTCGGAAGAGAACATGGTGCGCATCGACATGTCGGAATACATGGAAAAGCACGCCGTCTCCCGCCTCATCGGAGCGCCTCCGGGATACGTGGGCTATGAGGAAGGCGGCCAGCTGACGGAAGCGGTGCGCCGCAAGCCCTACTGCGTCATCCTCTTCGACGAGTTCGAAAAAGCGCATCACGACGTGTTCAACGTGCTGCTGCAAATCATGGACGACGGACGCCTCACCGACGCGCAAGGGCGCACGGTCGATTTCAAGAACACCGTCGTCATCCTCACCTCCAACCTCGGCTCGCAATATCTGTTGGAAGGCGTAAGCGATTCCGGCGAGGTCGAAGAATCGGCGCGCAACGGCGTTTTGCAGGAACTGCGGCTGCACTGCCGCCCGGAATTTCTCAACCGCGTGGACGACATCGTCCTCTTCAAATCGCTGCGCCTGGAAGAGATCGAAAAGATCGTCGACCTGCTGCTGGAAGAACTGCGCAAGCGCCTCAAGGACCGCCGTATGACGTTGGAAGTAAGCCAAGCGGCCAAAGAACATCTAGCCCTCAGCGGCTACGACCCCGTCTACGGAGCGCGCCCGCTGCGAAGGCTATTGCAAAAAGAACTGGAAACCCGCCTAGGCCGCGCCCTAGTCTCCGGCGAAATCCTGGACGGAGCGAAGATTACAGTCGACTTGAAGAATGAGGAGTTGGCGATCGCGTTCGAAAATCCATCGCAGGAGAATGGTCTGGCGGGGGCGGCGTAGATTATTGTTTGCGATTATTTAAATCAAGGGAAAAATGAGATGGATGCGGTTGGAGGCGAACGCAAATTTTTTGATAAAGAATTCGATTTTCCGTATACAAATGAAATTAGTAGTAGTAATATAAAAATTGTATAAATAATTGTTTCTGAAATATAAAGGAGGATAATATCATGAAATTGTTTGGAATTTTATTCAGTTTCATTATTATGCTTCAGGGTTGCGCTACAACATTGGCATTGCATCCTCAACCATCAAATGACCAGAAAATTATTTATTTAAAAGGCGTAAGCAGCCTTGTCTCGAAAAAAAATAATACAGTAATTGTTAGTACTTCAGAGTCAACTCATATGTCTAATATCCGGCCCAAATTCATCATTGGCGTCTGCAATGACACAAAAGAGCCTTTCAATTTTTCCATCGAGGATAACATTACGGCTACGGTCAATGGTGAGGCGTGGAAAGTATACACATATGAAGAATTAGTGGAAGAAGTGAGGAGAGCGCAATCTGCGGCTTTAATTGGCGCAGCATTGTTTGGAATGGGGCGCTCTATGCAAGCATCGCAAGCTGGCTATCAATACCAATCAGGTTCATTCAATACTTCTTATTATAATACAAGTGGCTATAGTGGATATGGGTATGGTTCATATTCTGGATATACATACAATCCTGCCGCTGCTGCCCAAGCGCAAGCTGAAGCTAATGCTATAACAAGAGATGAGATCAATTATATCACAGAATCAACCAACCAAACTTTGAATTATATGGGTCAAAATATCCTTCAAAAAAATACGGTTTTTCCGGGTATGTTATACGGTGGTTATGTTCTCATATGCTTTACAAAAATTCCTAAAGATATAAATGATATTCATATTTGTGTAACCCTACTAAGTGAGGAACATGAATTTATTTACTCCGAATCCAAATGGAAGAAATAATAAAATGTAATTGAAATATTATTATCTTTATAACTTATTAATAGAAGAAGTAGAATTCGATGACAAGCCAGATATTAACTAATGATGAAATTAGAAACATATATGGAGCATTAAGTTCCGAACTTAATCGCTTGTCAATTCCGAACATTAGGAACACAGTACGCGCGGCAGGCTTTGACGTTACAAGAATTTCACATAAATCTGAAGATAAAGGAGGAATAGGCAGTCGAGCAGAAGTAATGCCTATAATTGATGAATTATTTGGCAAGTTACCAAATGATGACAAGATAAATGCACTTCGTATAATTGCAGAAAAATTGATTCATGAAAATTCCTCATTAGAGGAAAGAGTACAAAATATACTTGGAAAACATGGTTTTCAGTTTATTGATAATTCGTTTATTCCAATCGATTTATTGGATCAAAGAGAATCAAAATTTTTGCCTACTAATTCAGCATCTCATATAGCGCAGGCAACATCTCGATTGATAAATAGTGATTATAGTGGAGCCATTACTTCAGCCTGTGGCGCTGTAGATATTTTAATGCAAAAAATCTATAAGGAAAAGGAGTTAGGCGAACCTGGCAAAGTTGGTTTCCAGGCTAAAGTTAATACTTCTTTGAAGGAATTGCATATATTTGAATTACTAAGACAAGATTTTCAAGATATCGATATGACTGAAATGGACATAACATCATTAGTTGAAGAAATGAAGAAAGCAACTAATCATGCTGTACAATTTTTAGAAGTATTAAGACGGTCTATGGGTGATGTTCACGGTTCAAAACCTGCACTACGTCATACCGCTTATTATGCAATCAAGTTGGCTTCCGCTATTTGTGGACTTTTTGAGAATTCGTTAATAGAAAAGTAGGATGGGTTGCATTTTTTGACCCATCGGTCTTTATGGATATGATATTTGATGGGTCAAATGACGCGACCCATCCTACGATTTAACCTTCCATCATCAAAGCGTAAGCATCTTTTATATTCTCTTCCAAATCTTCCAAAGTCTCTCCTTGGCTGAAAATCCCCGGAATTTCTTTCAGTTTGCCGACATACCAGCCATCATCGATCCAATATTCGAGAGTAAAGTTTTTCAACTTCATTTTACCTTCTCACGCCGCGTTGATCGCCGCGTCGACGTCCACCTCGACGTATTCGCAATGCGTGGAGGGTTGGGGGATAGACTCGCCGTCTTCCTTGAGTCCCTCGAAATGAAACTCAAGGGCTTCTTTAAAGAGTTGGAGGGTTTCTTCGAAGGTTTTTCCGGTAGCCATGCAGCCGGGAACGTCCGGGCAATGAGCGCAATAATTCGATTTCATTTTCGCGACGATAACGGTGTATTTCATTTCAGTTTTCTTTTGGTTTAGTCTTCAACCGTCCAAGATACCATTCCACGTTTTTGCGCAGCGCCGGGGTTAAGTTCATGGAGCGCGCTTTGAGGAAGGCCTCCCGCGCCAGATCGAGGGAATGAGGATCGCCTTGGGAATAGAGTCCTACGCCTTCATTGTAAACCAAGACGGCGCTTTGAGGGTGCAGTTTCTCGGCGGCGCGGGAGAGTTCGACCAGCATTTCGTAATCTTTTTTCAAGTAATAAACGCCGCTGAGGCTGATGACGGTGGGTTCGGACGTATCCTGGACAGTCTTGGCGAAAAACTCTTCCGCAAAATCCAGCCAGCCGTAATGCTTGTAAAGGTCGAAGAGTTTTTGCTGGGCGGCGGGATCTTGGGGATTTTTCATGACGCTCTCTTGCAAGGGCGCCGCGCCGGATTGCCGCTCCAGATATTCTTTTAGCGCATCGATTTTTTTCTCTTTGGGATAATAGGCTTTAAGACGAAAGTAGTCGTCTTCCACTATGCCGTAATGCTTTAAATGGAATAGTGATTTTTCACGCAGAATTAGCGCGTTGATGAGATCGTTTCCTTTCAGTTTTTTTTCCAGAATTTTTTCCAATTCCGTCAACGCCGTCTCGTATTTTCGCCGCTTGATAAGATCCTCGACGTACTCGAATTTCTTGTCCAGCGGCATGTTATCCAGCAAATCGCCGATGGCGTCGCTGGCGCTTTCCGGCGGTTGCGAAGGATAGGCGGGATAAGACGGAGACGGCGGCGGGATTGCGCCTTTTTCGACTAACTTGTCGTAAGTTTTTTGAGGATCGCCCGCCGGGCCGATGTATTTGGAAAGATCGATCGGTTCCCTTCCCGCGCGCGCGCCGCCCAGTTCGGGGCGGGGGCGGCGGGCGCGGCTGCCGTCCTTTTGGATTTCGTCTTGGGTTTGGATAAAGCGCTTCATCAAATCGTTGCGCAGAAGATCGGCCAGCGAGTTTTTCTCCGAGGAAGAGTCAAGCAGGGGCGGGATGGGCGAGTCCTCTTGCGTTGCGGCGATAGGACTCATCAGCGCGAAGGAGAATAGAAGAAAAACAGCATAAGTGAGGATTAGAATAACTCGGATATCTATCCTGATCATCCTTTCATCCTTGCCATCCAATTTCAGTTTTTAATTATCATAATTCCAAAAAAGGCTTCAGACAACGATTTTTTCGGGATTGAGGATGTTATGCGGATCGAAGAGTCTTTTGATGTCCGTAATCAACTTCCGTTCGCATTCGCCCAATTCGAAGGAGATATAAGGCGCTTTGGCGATGCCGATGCCGTGCTCGCCGGAGATGCTGCCGCCCATGTCCACGACGGCGCGAAACAAATCCTTGACGGCGGCGATGACGCTGGGATCGTTCTCTAGGCGCGACATGAAATTGACATGGATGTTGCCGTCGCCCGCATGACCGAAGCAAAGAGTCATCACCCGATGGCGTTCGCTGATTTCATAGGCTTTTTGCATTAGAAGGGGATAGGCGGAGACGGGAACGCAAACGTCTTCGTTAGTCTTAAAAGGCGCCTTGGCATACATGGCCGGGCTGAGAGAGCGGCGGATGTCCCATAAGGCCTGGCGTTCCTCCTCCGTCTGGGCGGGGCGGATTTCACTAGCCCCTTGTTGGCGGCAGATATCCGCCAGAGCGCGGGCGTCTTGTCCAACCAGCAATTCGTCAAAGCCGTCGGTCTCCACTAGGAGCAGCGCCTCGGCGATGGGAATGCGGCGATCCTGGACGTATTCGTTGGCTGCCTCCAGGCATTGGCGGTCGATAAACTCCAAGGCGCAGGGCGTAACGCCGCTTTTCAGAATGGCTTGCACCGCCTGGGAGGAATCGTCGATGGAATCGAAGAGCGCCGCAAAGGCGGAATGGGCCGATGGATTGGGAATCAGCCTCACCGTCGCTTCCGTAATCACGGCCAGCGTGCCTTCGGAACCAATCAGCAGTTGCAGAAGGTTGTAGCCCACTACGTTCTTGCGCGCTTTGGTTCCCGCTTTCACGATTTCGCCGGTAGGCAGAACCGCCTGGATGGATTGAATCCAATCCTTCGTCGTACCGTATTTTACGCAATTGAGTCCCCCGGCGCATTCGGCCAGAGTTCCCCCCAAGGATGCGGTTTTGGCGCTGGAGGGATCGGGAGGATAGAAAAGGCCGCGCTTTTGAGCAGCGGCTTTCAAGACGCCCAGCGGAACGCCGGGCTGGGCGGTGAGCAGGCGGTTCTCTTCGTCCAGATTGAGGATTTTATCCATGCGTTCCATGGAGAGCAATACGCCGCCATGCGTCGCCAACGCACCTCCCGAAAGGCCGGTCCCGCCGCCGCGCGGATAAACGGGAACTTGGTATTCGCAGGCAGCGCGCAATAGAGCGGATATCTCCTCCGCATTTTCCGCCCATACCACCATTTGCGGAAGATACTCTTTTTTCGTAGCGTCATACGAGTAGGTGAGCAAATCGACGGGATCGGCGGACAGGCGCTCGGAGGGAAATAAGCCGCGCAGGATTTTAATAAAGGCTTTATCCAAAGGCTTGTTGGAATGGTCTGGCTTGTTATTGTTCAACATCATTAAATATCCGGTAGAATCGCAACGCAACGAGATGCTGACGCCCTGCTTCATTCGGCATGAACTATCATTATTCAATGGACTTAACTATCGCCGTTTTCGATGGCGATTCAAGGGTGAACTATTGCAAGAACGGGCGTCTCTTGAATTTCGATGGGAACATAACGTAGGATGGGTCGCGTTGTTTGACCCATTGATCGCTCAAAGAAAAAAAAACAAGGGCGGAGAGATTCCCCGCCCTTAGTTGGTTGAATGCGTAGAACAATTCGATGCGGCGCGTTGCTTGCGCGCATGATCGTTCGATAAGTTATTGCTGCCGTCTCGGCGCGCCGCCACCCATAGCGGCAGCCGCTTTGTCAAATTCTTCCTGAATTTTCGCCGTTTGCTCTTTTAAGGCTTTCGCTTCATCGGTGGAAAGAAGGGCTATTACTTTTCCATCATACTCTTTGGTGATTTCTTCCCGTTTTTTTGCGAATTCCTCTTGTTGTTTTTGCCGATCTTCCTGGGAAAGTTGTTGGCCAGGTTGCCTGGCTGGACGCGCTTCTTGCAGGGTTTTTACGTATTCCGCCGCCAGGGGTTGCAGTTTGGCGCGTTTTTCCTTTTCCAAATAGAGAAGCCGCAACGCCCGCAGGTTGGCCAAAGGTTGGATCATGCGCATTTCCATTACGGGTTCGACGGTTTTCATTTCGTCGGCGGAGAGAAGTTTGCCGAGGCTTTCTTTCTTCGCCTTCGCGCTTTCGTCCCGTATCTCCTGGAACATAGTCCGGCGTTCTTCGCCGGATACGCCTTCCAGTTTCGGCATCCATTTATCGCTGAGTTCTTTTATGGCTTTTCCGTAAGCCTCGGCGACTTTCTCGGCGTTTGCTTTATCGAGTAAAAGATAATCGCAGATAAAGTTTCCTTCGTCGGGATTGAATAAGAATCGTCCGAAACCCCGTCCCTGGCCTGGAGCCGGTTGCGCCAAAACAGACCCGGCGACGAAACTAACGGCAAGTAAAACCAATCCTAATCGATACGCCCATTGCTTCATCTCTTTCTCCCTTTCTTCCTCGTTATGATGGATTGTCATTTCGCAATTTATTTTTCTTCGCAACGCAATAAGCCTATATTAAAAACATATTCGAAGGGATGGCGTTTCGTAGAAAATGAATTGCGTTTATGCGCCAATAAAATTAGTCAGAAGAAAAGAGAAAAAGGTTCGTTCGAAGAGAAAAAAAGTCGAGGATTTTAGTCTTTCACTAAAAAATTATGGATTGCTGATATTAGCATAAGTCTTGACTAACGTGCATATTACAATATGCTTTTCTCAAGAAATGAACAAGAGAATCTGCGTGTATCTTACAAAACCTTTGCACACAAGCGATTCCGAAAAAAAAACTCCTTCACCCATCGGCTTGCTCCCGCCGTTAAAACGGCGGATTATTAAAATTTGCCCCTTTTAAAGGGGCATTTTAAAATAGCCTTTCAAGGCTATCAATTATACGCAAAAATTTTACGAAGAATGTCGGGATGATCAAAGGCTTCCTGGATTAATGATCCATGGAGTGAAGCGGCGTTAAAAATCGTCAAGACCTGAACCAATCCTCTCATTTGGATGGTAAGCCCGATGGGATCGTTTTTCCGCCCAAGCCAGCCGCCGATTATCTTCTGGTGGATTTGATTATGCCTCAAATCAACGGCGAACGCGTCATTCAATATTGCCGCGAACTCTGGCGCGACGCCGTCCGCATCGTCGTCATCACGGGCAAGGACCTCAGCCCAAAGGAAATCCGCGAGTTCGAAAGCAAAGGCGCGACAGTCATCCTAAAAAGCGATGAACGCAACCAAGGCATCATCAAATCCCTCGACGCCGTCTTTTCTCTCCCCGCATCCCAAAAATTGTAGAATCTTTTTCCACTCTTGATCCCCTTGCGTCTCATGATAGGGTAGTCGTATCCATAGGGTGGTCTTAAAGCAAAGCGCAGCCCGCCATTATGACGAAGTAATATCAACTCTCGCCTAACCTCATTCCATCTTGGAGAGGAATTGTTAAACAACGCATCTAAGATATTGGAATTCTTGGGGGAATACGCAATGAAACAACGCTCGCTTCATGCCATCCATTCCATCGTGAAATTCTTTTTCGGCATCCTATTCGCCTTTGCAACATTTTCCGCTCATTCTCTGGAAACGGAAAAAGGCGCTCTGGCTTTTTCCATCCCCGAAAAAATATCCCTTCGTTTTTCCGGACCAATGGGGGAACGGATCGACGCCAATCTGCATAACTGGCTTCTTACCGCCCCGGACGCCAATCCGGGGATTCTGGAAATGTTCCGCGAAAGAGACCGGAAACCCGAACCGTCCATTGTTCCCTGGGCGGGCGAGTTCGCCGGCAAATATCTGATATCGGCGATTCAAGCGCGCAGGATGACGAACGATCCTCATCTCGATGTACTTCTGCAAAGGGTGATCGGCGAATTAATCGAATCGCAGGACGAGGACGGTTACCTTGGCCCTTTCAAAAAAGAAGAACGCCTCTTGGGCTATTGGGATCTATGGGGGCATTACCATTGTCTGTTGGCGCTTTTAATGTGGCATGAAGACGCCAATGACGCCGACGCTAAAGAATGCGCCATTCGCGCGGCGGATTTGATTTGCAGAACCTATCTGGACGCAGATCGGCGGATTCTCGACATGGGTTCGCATGAAATGAACATGGCCATTATCCATGTCTTTGGCCGCCTCTATCGCATTATCCAAGACGAACGATACTTGAAAATGATGTTGGAAATCACAAAGGAATGGGAAGAAAGCGGCGACTATTTCCGCATGGGCTTGAAAGGCGTCGATTTCTATAAACTCCCCCGGCCTCGCTGGGAAAGCCTGCCCGACATTCAGGGGATTCTCGAACTCTACCGCATAACAGGCCGGGAAGAATATAAAAAGGCCTTTGAAAATCTTTGGCGAAGCATCGTTAAATTCGACCGCCATAATACCGGCGGATTCTCCACCTTCGAGCAAGCCATCGGCGATCCCTATACGCCCGGCCCCATCGAAACCTGCTGCACCATCGCCTGGGCGGCGCTGACGGGTGATATGTTGCGATTGACGGGGGACTCGGCGGCGGCCGACGAGTTGGAATGGTCAACCTGGAACAGCATTATGGGTTCGCAGCATCCTTCCGGCCGATGGTGGACTTACGACACGCCGATGGATGGAGCGCGGTTGGCCTCCGCTCATCACATCGTTTTTCAGGCGCGGGCGGGAACGCCGGAATTGAATTGCTGCTCCGTCAACGGCCCGCGCGGATTGGGAATGCTTTCCGAATGGTCGTTTCTGACGGATGAGGAAGGCGCGATCGTCAATTATTATGGTCCCGTACAAGCGCGTTTTACGATGCAAAATGGTTTACCTATTCAAATCGAAGAAGAGACGTCCTACCCGGCGGACCCGCGCATCGTTCTTCATATCGTTCCCGAAAAACCGGCGGAATTTACGCTGAGGCTGCGCATTCCGAATTGGTCGAAAAATACGAACGCATCGATCAATGGAAATTCGCTTGCGGGCGTCGAAGCAGGAAAATATTTATCCATCCGGCGGACATGGAATCCCGGCGACCAAGTGGAACTAAATCTGGATTTTTCCATTCGCGCTTGGATCGGCGACGGACATGCCTTTGGCAAAACTTCCGTTTATTATGGACCGCTGCTCTTAGCGTTCGATTCTCATTTCAATTCGCTGGATGCGAACGATATCCCGCCGCTTGATATGCGGAACCTTTCTCTTACGAAATATAATTCTTACTTAGGACGTTTTAAGCCGATCGTACAATTCCACTATACGGGAAGCGATGGCCGGATCGCGGAGTTGTGCGATTTCGCCTCGGCGGGCGCATATGGAACGAATTACGTCTCCTGGCTTCCCGCCGTGAACGCGCCGCCGCCTCCTATTGTTCTAAAACAACCCGCGGATGGAGAAATCGTTCCCGCCGGTCCCATGAAATTCGAATGGAGCGGGATGAAAAGCCAAACCGATAGAACCTACGCGCTGCGGATTTCCAACAACAAGGAAATGCAAGAACCAATCGCGAAGATCGACGGCCTCCATTTTCCGGTTCAAATCGTGAACCAATCCCTTGAACCAGGCAAAACCTATTATTGGACAGTCGATTCTCGCAATCCCTGCGGCGAACAAAAGGCTGGCGATTCGCCCAATTCGTTTACCGTCGATTCGTCCCTTGCTAATCCGTTGGCGGGGTTCGCCGATAATCCGGCGCTGGTCCTAATCCGCGGTGACGGTCTCTTGGCTTCATCTCCCTTGGATGGAAACGGAACGCCCACCTATGGCTGCCTGGCTGAAACGCGCCATATTGAACCGGCCAAGGATCGATTCGGAAACGAAAACGGGGCCGTCCGATTTTCCGGAAATGGAATGCTGCGCTACCAACTGCCTTATTTTCCAGCGGATGAATATACGTTTCTCGTTTGGGTTTATCCCGAAACGCCGCCAACCGTCCATATCGCCCAGATCGTCAGCGCTTGGATTCGAGGCGGCGACGATCCCCTGCGGGTGACGCTGCAAGGCGGAAAAATCTATGGCCGCATCGAAGGCTTTACCGGCGCCAATACGAAAGGCATTCCCGTCAATAACAAGGAATGGCTGCACGTCGCCGCCGTGAAATCGGGCAGTCAATTGTCGCTTTACATCAACGGGAAACTAGCGGATTCCACCAACGCTCCCATTTATCTGCCCACCCTAGCGCAAGATTTCGCGCTAGGCGCCAATCCCCATTACGAAGGAAACGAGTATTTCACGGGATGCCTGGACGACTTTGCTTTCTATGCGAAAGCCATGAACGCCGAACAGATCGCAGAAGCGTTTAATAATGGAAATCGCAGTAAAGAATGATAGCCCCCAGGGCGAAAAGGGGGAGCCTAAAAGAACGACGTCATATCGTCGCCGAGCGATTTCTTGAAGTCCGTATGAGTGTTCGAGCGGCCTAAATCGTAACCGATCCAGATATCCCCATCGGACACCACTCCGTTGGACGGTCGGTAGGCGACGGAGCGGCCGCCTCCATAATTGACGTCCAGCTCGTCCTTATCGGGTCCGCATGCCATAAATGTCCACATCGAACCGTTGGGGGTGTTCGGGCAATCGCTGGTGCCGTACGCGTAAAACAAGCCATTGGCGAAGGGATCGATGGGGATGGAACTAATATAGGATACCGGAGTCGTCAGCAGCGCGTATACGCGTCCGTCATGATACGGTTCGTAGCATCCAAGGATATTCGCCTTGGCGCAGGTTTGCCCGAAATAATTCCCTTTCAATGCGCATAATTCTTCTGGTCCCACTCCCGCATCGTTTCCATCCTGCATCCAGACATTCTTATCCATTTTTCGCATGATGTTCTGCTGGTATAGCATTTTCAAATCGCTCATAGAACGGGACGCCTTGGCGCGCACTTGCGCATTTAAGAAATTCGGCACAGCGATGGCGGCTAAAATTCCAATAATGGCGACGACGATCAGCAATTCGATAAGAGTAAACGCCTTTTTGGAGTTCACCATAATCGCTCTTCCCTTATTCGTTTTCGGCGCGGCGCTGTTCGCATAAAGTATAGACTATTCCGCCGTATAGATTATATTCGTCCAATCTTGGCGGAAGACAAGGGCGGAGTTTTTTTTGCTCTTGCGTTATTTCCTAACCGCCATGATTCGCGTTATCGTTCTTTTACGAATACATTGCCCAATATCTGCACCTGTCCTGGCCGATCCAAAGGCGCGGAAATTTTATCGGGGCCGCTGAGTTTATTGCCCATGACAACGGCGGTTTGGATATTCTCGCCGATGAATATGTCCGGCGCAGCAATAAGTTTGTTGAAAAATTCGCATCCCTGCGCGATCAACGAACCGTTAAGCGCTTTGACATACGGCTCGACTTTGGGCTGTCTTCCTTGTGTGAAGTGGCAGTTCATGAGGGAAATCGTCCCCGATCCTTCATGAATAATTTGGGAACCGGATCCCGAATTGCCCCAAAAACCGCAGTTTGTCAGTTTAACGGGGCCTTCGTTGCCGGGACGGACTTCCAAGCCCGACATAAATTGGCAGTTTTCGAAAACCACGCCGGCGTGTTTTTGCACTTTTTCGATCAAGACGCCGAGCGGCATAATATCCGGCCCGCATTGCGTCAGCATAGCATTGGGCAATCCATGCCCCAGATCGGCGAAACGATAGCCTACTTTCGCCCAGATCACGAAACAGTTGGACATGTATTCCCAATCCGTCCGGCCGATGATAAATCCTTCCAAATGTTGGAGAGTATATTGTTCCAATTGTTTCACTTGCTCGGCGTTCAGACGGTACGGTTCGCTGACGCGCCACCAATAGACGTTATGGATATGGACGTTTTCCACTCGTCCAATATCCGTCGTTTGATCGATGAGTACGCCGCGCCGCAGGGCGCAAATATGCAAGTTGCGCAGATGATGCCCTTCGTTATGATAGGTCCCGCAATCGACGCCGTTGTAGGCATTTACGATCGTTACGTCAATCACGTTGTAATGCTGTCCGCGCCCCTGGATCGTCCACGGATAGGGCTGGATGTCTTCTACGGTTTGTTCGGGATAAAAAATCGTCAACCCCTTCGCCGTGCTGGAGGTATACAGCGATAGGAAAGGCGTTCCCTCCTCGACGTTGCGGTTGGCGTATGCCAGCAATACTGTTCCTTTATCCAGATGCGAAGTATGCGGCCCTTCCCAGACGCCTTGCAACGTCGCGCCTTCCGGAATCGATAACGTTCCATTCACCCGATATTGTCCGGCTGGCAAGCGAACCGCATCGCCCTTTTCGGCGGCTTTATCCAATGCCGCTTGAATCGCCGCCGTGCAATCGCTTCCATCCGTCTTCGCTCCGAAATCGGCGGCGTTGATCTCGCACCATGTGGCGCTGCAAAAAATGGAAACAATGATGAGAAGGGTAAATGTGATTCGCATAATAAAATTCCTCCAATATTATTTGCATTCGATTAGGCTATCGAATTTCCAACGCCTGCGCATCGAGATATTCCTCGTCCAACGAGCGATAGTCCACATCGAAAAGAATCGGGACGTCGGCAGCCATTGCCAGAATTTCTTGCAGCCTGTCCTTATCTTGATAACTGGCGATGGCGGCGTTCGCGCTCCAAAGCTGTCCGCGGGCATCGTAAGCGGGAGCGCATGCCAGCCACATGCCAATTCGGTTCTGTACTACATCGGTTATCTCTTCCTTTGCGTTGCGTTGCGATAAAAGCAGCGCCGCGCTTGGGGCCAGGCGAAAATTCGGCGCGGCGATGCGGTCCAAAAATTGCGCGGCTTGCTTCAAATTCCATGGCGGCTTGCCTGGTCCCAGCCGCAGATGAACGGTTATCGAACGTTTTCCGGCGAGTTGGCAGATTTCTTTCAATGTTTTGTCAAATGAATTCCAGGTTTGCTCTTCGGTAAAATTATTTTCGGGAAAACGATGCAGCGATAGCAGCAGATCATGCGCTGAAAGAATTTCCATTTTTTCGAGAACATCTTTGACGATCGCGATGCTTTTGGCGTATTCTTCCGGATCGTTGTCGATCAGCCGCAAGTCGGGATATAAATTGATTCCCGATGACATATCCACTATCACGCGCAAACCTTGCCGGACAATCCATCCCGCTTCATTTCGTAAAACGTTTTTATCTCTCCTGCGCAGATAATTCCAGTCGATCGCCGCGCCGTCGTAATGTTCGAAAAACGTAGGCCGGGCTAGGATGGCTTCTTTAAGGGAATCGATATTGCGCAGCGGCAAAATGCGGCCTACGGGACGCGCGGGTGGTTTTTCATGAGCAATGAGTTCGATGGCTTGCTCCTGAATTTTCACGATGAAGATGCGGTAATCCCCTCCGGCGATCTTATCGCCGTCGCTGGCGCCTAGTGCTGGATTCTTTACGGTCTCCGGCAAGTAACCAATGGCTTGTTTTTCCGATGAGTCAAACGGCGATTCCTGGATTTCTAAGATAGGGCCGCCATGAGAGACGATCTGCAGAGGCTTTTCCTCCCAGCTGTTATTGCCGATTCCCAGCGTATATTCACCTGCGCGTTTGCGGCAAACGATGAGACTGAGATCGTCTCCTGCGCCGAACAACATCTGTTGGCGAAAAACCTTATCCAATACGATGCGGACATGATTTAGGAGAGGATAAGGTTTGGGCAGCGATCGATCGTCTCTATTTTCAATCTCCTTGACTGCTGGTTGGCTGCATACCCCAAAAGAACTGGCTAGCGCCGTAATGCGTCCGGCGCCAAAATCGATTTCGACAGCGGCAGGCCGCTCGCCGCATTGCGCTAATACTTTCGCCCGTGGGGGAAACCGCAGCGGATAAAGCATGAAGGAAAATTCTTCCTTGCGCGTCTCGCCGCCGATCTGCAAGACGCCCGCTTCGATCTTTTGCGCTGGGCCGTCAACCTGGATGCCAGCAAGTCCATCTACGAACTTCGCCAGATTGCCAGACGTAATAATCAAATGCCCTCCGGATTCGGCGTAGCGCAGCAGCTTATCCCGAATCTCCAATCCCCCGTTCATCTCCCCGGCGATTACGAGCACCGCATAACGTTTCAACAGCCATAAGGGAGCGTCGCTGAGCAGGCAATCGGCGCTGTCGCCGTAGGGCGTCGGCGTCAGAAATCCTTTCTCGTCATGGAAATAAGAAGAATCCTGATAACCGGGATAAAGCATATCCAAAACGCCGTCGGTCAGGTAATCGCCTTCTTCATAAGGTAAATTGCCCCAAACCCGGTAGACGTCTCCCGAATATAAATGGCGGGGGAACGACCAGCCGGAGTAAAAATCCAGCATCAAAGCGATGGGAACGATCATCTCTCCCGGTTGGCCTTGTTCTTGCACCCATCGGTTGGCGGACGCCTGCATTTTGCCGATGGGCGAAAATTCGCCTTGAGCGTCGAACCAACCATTTTCGAATCCAACGAATACGCTGTTGTAGAGAATATGGCTGTAGATCAACCGTTTGAATAAACTCAAACTGGTTCCTTTGGTTGGACTATGATCCACTCCCTCGCTGCCGTAGGTTTTGTATCCCCACCGGTTGAAAATCGAGGCGTTGCCAAACCACGGAACGCCGTACTGCTTCCCCGCCCCGCGAATGAAGGAATAATAAACTTGCCCATTGGGAAGTCCTTGGGCAGTCTCCGCTCCAATCAGCGTATAGACGCCCTCCTTCAAAAAGTAATGCCCGAAATTGAGCGAAACCAGCGTCGACATCTTATTGCCCAAATCGTCGCACATCCGCTGAAAATGCCGTTGGAAATTCAAATATTGTTTAAAGCGATCCGAGGATTTGAGAACCATCTGCGAAGCGTAACCGCCGATGTATCGCCCATCCTGCTCCCCCACGTCCATGCCCAGCCAACGCTCGCCTAATTTCTCTTCCAACAGATCGAAGACGCCTTCCGGCGGTTTGTATTGCTGCCAATAGCCGCCCGGACCGGAGCCAGGAACATAGCCCCAGATATCGAACAGGAAAAGATTTCTACACTTGATCTCGTCAGCTAGATCGCCGAGATTCTTGGCGAATAGAATAGGATACGACGGCCAAATCACATCTCCCAACGCAAAGTCGCGAACGTATTTATCCAATTCCTTCTCATAATCGATAATTTGATCGTCCTGAACGGCGAATCCGCGCAGAGCGGCGAATCGCGTCCGGTTGCCGAACGTTTCCCAATCCGGCGGCTTCACGAAACGGCGGGAATCGTCGGGATTCTCTCGCGGCTCCAGGCGATGGCTGTAGATGCGATGCTTTTCGGCGTCTCCGTAAGCGTAAAGGCGCGCCGCGCTTAAAACGATAAGAATCAAAAAAACATAGACCGGCCAATATTCAAGAAGGCGTGAATGGCGTAAACGCATCGTTTACCCTCGCAGACATCGATTTCGAATCGAACGATATATTGGAGATAAATTAAGAAACCATTATTTCAAATTCATTGAGTAAATGATAGATGGGCGCGAGGGAAACAAAACTATGGATAGCTTGTAGGATGGATCGCATTGTCTAGACCACAATGGATAAATCAAAAAGAGAACAAATCCTCTGTCTCATCCTCGCGGACTTCAATGCAGCGCGGGCCATCATGAGCGGCGCTATTGACCCAATCTCCCACGGCTAACGCTTCCATCGCGTTGGCGGGATAAGGACGAAACATAGGCTGGATGTTTTCCGCCTTTTGGTTTTCCGGATCGAGCCAGGCGCCGTAATCCTCCGGCGGCAGGATGACCGGCATTCGTTCGTGCAGCGGTTGGATCAAATTGTTGGCCGCCGTCGTCAGGATGGCGCAGCTCTCCACCGGCGCCTCCGGCGTTCCTTGCCAACGTTCCCAAATTCCCGCGAAGGCGAAGGTTTGTTCTCCTTTGAGCCGAATGAAATATGGCTGCTTTTCTCCCTTCGTTTTTTTCCATTCGAAAAAGCCGTCCGCCGGAATCAGGCAGCGCCTGCGCAAAATCGGAACGCGAAACGCGGCTTTTTCGAATACCGTCTCCGAACAGGCGTTGATCGATTTTGCGCATCGAGTTGCGTCTTTCGTCCAAGCGGGAATCAATCCCCAGCGAAAAAAAGCAAGTTGGTTCTCCTTTTTCCCCGCCGAAAAAATTACGCCGGGAACCGCCTGCGACGGCGCGATGTTATAACGGGGAGCGATAGGCGGGACATCGTTCAGCTTGAACAGCCGGGCGAGAATTTCTTCGGGACTAATGAGAGAAAAGCGTCCGCACATAATATGGTTGGCTCAAATGATTCTATGATCCTGGGAGCGCGGGCATCCTGCCCGCATAATAAAGAGATTTCATAATTTACTGTTTCATTAACGATTTTTCAAAATTTTCAACGAGATATTTCTTGCCTTTAGCGACGATCTTATGTCCTTCCGTTTCCAAACGGGCTTTAACATTCTCGATTCCGCCGGGGTATTTCGCATTCAACTCGCCGCCCGCTTTTAGCGTCCGCCAATAGGGCGTGATTCTTTTTTTCCCTTCCATTTCCTCGTCGTTGGCGGCGTTGGCGGCAATCCAGGCGAAAATTCCCGTCGTGATGGGGCATCCCATCGTCGCGCCATGCCTTTGCGCCAGGATCGAACGGATTTCGTTGATAGTGATTAATTTCCCTTTGGGGACGGTTTTCATGATCTCGTCCACTTCTATCGGCGCAGGAATCACAACGCTTCCCGATCCCCAACGTTGGCTCATCTTTTCCGTAATTGGCAAGACTTTGGGCAAGTCCTTGCTGTCCGCCAATTTCTCCCGCCAGGTTTTTCTTTTTTTCATGGCGTTTTACCACATTGTGTTAGGGATGAAATTAGAAGGCTGGCTCAAATTATTCTTCAACAGCCATCTTGATCGCTTCGACAATAAGTTGATTGACGCTTTTGCCTTGACGTTCGGCTGTTTGCGCCGCCTGGGCGTGAAGATCGGGCGGCATTCTCAGATTGAATTTTCCGGAAAAAGATTTTTGCGGTTCGATTCCTTCTCGCGCGCACTGGTTAAGATATTCGTCCACAGAATCGCGAAACGCTTTTTTCAGTTCCGTCATATTCCGCCCTTCGAACATAATTGTGTCCCTAATGCCTCGCAGTTTCCCATGAAAGCATTGATCCCGCTCGCTGAATTGGGGTACGGCGTAATACTCTTTATAGACGAGCATGTTGCTGGCCTTAGCGGCGTTTTTTTTCTTCATCGGCGATTCCTCCCCCTTTTTTTTGTTTAGAATACGGGAAAGATCGAATAAAGCCCAGCCCAGCGTTTCTATTGCCCGCCATTAAACTCCTTCAGCGCCTCGATCATAGCGACGATGTTCTCCATCGGCGTGCGCGCTTGGATGTTGTGCACGGGATTGAAGACGAAGCCGCCGCCGGGAGCGAAAATTTCGCAGCGGCGCAGGACTTCTTCCCGCACTTGCTGCGGCGTTCCGAAGGGCAGCGTTTTTTGCGTATCCACGCCGCCGCCCCAAAAGACCAGCCGGTCGCCGTATTTCTCCTTTAACCGCTCCGGCGCCATGCCCGCCGCCGAGCATTGCACGGGATTGAAAATATCGAAGCCCGCGTCGATGAAATCCTCCAGAAATTTTTCCACCGCGCCGCAGGAATGCTTGAAGGTCATCCATTTCGTATTTCGATGAATCCAATCGTTTACCTTTTTATAATAGGGTTTGTATAAACGGCGGAAGGTTTCTACAGAACAAAACGACGTTTGCTGCGCGCCGAAATCGGTCCCGCAGATAAAGGCGATATCCACCGCATCGCCTACGGCGGCGTGGATTCTCGCCAGGTTGGCCAGCGCGATATCGCATTGCCGCGAGAACACTTCCTCGACGTAATCCGGACGCGCAGCGATGGACATATACCATTCCGACACGTCGCGGATGCCTTTGGGATATTTCAGCGACGTCCCCGGCACGCGGGCGATATCGCCAAAGCTAGTCCCGCCGAACGCGGCGATTACCGCCCGGCCCGAAGCCGCCGCTTTCTCTACGGCCTTTCGATAATAATCGATATCCGCCTCGGAAATCGGACCGTATTCTTCCAGGTTGTCTTGGGGATCGAGTTTTTCCTCGTCCAGCGGCGGCTGTCGGATGATGGCGTCGAAGAAATAGCCATCCTTAGGCATGCGTCCGCTGGGCGGCGCGGAAACGTCGCCTTGGGGATGAATCAGCGCGTCGCCGTTGCTGTCGTAGGTAACGGCGAAACCGCCGCCTACCAGCACCTCCAGCCCGTCGAACATGCGCCATGTCTTCCAATTGTCGTTGGCGTATCCGAAATTCGTCTTCGGCGGAAAGACGCATTCCGTATCGATGCCGATAGCTTCTTTGAGATCGTCGTCGATCCAGCCCAGCATCTGCAACGGCTCGTGAACCGTGACGGGTTTCTTTTCCAAACTGTAATAATCCCGCAACGCCGCTACGGCGCTGACATGGATTCCGGTGGTGTTGGTTCCTCCCAGATCGAAGGGAATCCGGTCCGGTTCTCGATGGTTGACCGCCGCCGCTGTTCGTTCTCGTCCGTTCATCTAGCCCCTTCCGCGGGGCGTCAGCGCCCCGATGTCTGTTTGTTGGGATCGGATTTCCAAACCACGTACGAGTATATTACCATGACGCCGACGCAAAAGAGCATACTGATAACGGGAATCAAGATATGGATTTGAAATATCCCCGCCGCCAACATAACGATACCCATCAAAACGAACAACTTCCCGCCCAGCCGATGCGTTTTGTTCCATGACAGTTCGCTTGACAGCGTCCACGGCGTGCGGATGCCCATGAAGAAGTTGCTGCGGATTTTGCCCAGATAGTTGCCGATGACGATAAAGAGGATTCCTACTCCCGCCGGAACAATGGCGGCGATTTTCACCGGGTAGCCCAAGGCGAACATGATCGTGGCGAAATGAATCCCAGCCATAAAGAACATTACGCAGAAGATGATGATATAAAAAACTTTCCGCGATTGTTTGAAATTTTCTTTCCGGGGTTCGAGATAGGGAATGAATATCGCTAAGGGGATAATCAAAGCTCCTATGATGATCGGCATAAGAAACAAGCCTTCGAATTTACTGCCATAGCGGTCGACTTCGCCATTCGCTCCCCAATGCACGGGCATCTTTTGATCCGGCGGGATTTGCTGCCAAGCCCACGCTGAAAAGAGAAGCATGATAATGAGGATCATTCCGCCAACGAATAGAATCGTTTTGGTTTTGAATGCAGTGGTTTCTTCCATTTTATTCGCTCCTTGGATTGATGTTGAACGTATTCATCAGCGCCATCAGAGCCTCTTCCAACAGCGAGACGTTGAGACGGTAGGTGATCGTCGTCCCGTTTTTGTCGCCTTGGATCAGGTCAGCTTCTTTGAGAATGGTGAAATGGCGCGACAGGGTAGGCTTGGCCAGATCGAAATAGTCGGCCAGCTCCCCCGCCGTACGATCCCGTTCCCGCAGCAGTTCCAAAATCCGCCGCCGGGTGGGGTCCGATAGCGCTCGATAGACTTTGTTCATGGGCATCGCCTCTATTTAGCTGATGAGCTAATAATATTTCGCAAGGATGAGTTCGTCAAGAGTATTTTTATATTTAGCTAAATAAAAAATTTATCGCGGGAAGAGGATTCCAATTGTTGGGGAAGAGGATAAAGGAAAACGCCGATTCTCGTTATTGTTTGATTCAATCATAACGATTACAATAAAATCTCCGAAAAAAAATATGAAATCGTAGGATGGGTCAAACAACACGACCCACCCTACGATCCTGAATAACGATGGATGTTTTCTTCGATTTTTATCTTTAATGAATCCCATTTTCCTGAATCAAGTAGATTCTTTATTGTTACATTCCCGCTCTCAAAAAGAAGAAAATGAGATATTTCGAGACATAGCATAGAGGCTTCGAGCAAATCATGGCTATCAACTAAGTATATTTTAGGAATAAAATGTTCAACTTCATTTCTTACTTTCTCGTGAAGCCATTCAAGAGTTTTCATATCTTCATCATTAATAGAGATGGTTTTACTCATTACATAACGCTTCATAAAATATTCGGATTGGATCATCGCAAGGAGATCGTAAAATCCGTGAAGAAAATTATCTACTTTTTGGGACCGCTTCTCAAAATCATGTAGTTCTTCCTCTAATATATCTATCGGCTCAGAGAATCTCCATGCGCGTTTGCATCCATTAATTTTGGTTTTCTGTATTTTCTTCCAACCTCCATCTCCTAACTTATATAATGTTGTCCGTGTTTTATCTTTAGAACGACCAGTAATCGCGAGGTTGGCAGTACCTTTGAGAGATTCGACCATTGAACGAAGCAGTATTTGATGGCACTCAACGGCAATTCTTACAAAACTTAGATTATCATCTTCAAAGGCCACCAATGCGTGATGAAGGTTGTCGTTGACTAATGTTTGATTATTGATTCGTTCGTAATCCTCTTTCATTTGCAATCCTTCTAATTCTCTCGAATTAATGAGAAATCCTCACTCCACAATCCCGCCCTCTTTCCAAGACGTTTTCGGCGGCAAATTCGACGCCCAAATGTCTCCTCCGCTGCTGCGCTTTTCCGTGAAGGGAACGCCGAGGCCGTTGGTGGGGTCGAAGGTATAGGGGCTTATATTGTCTTCTCCGAGCAGGAAAGCGAGGGCGGTTTTAGAGTCGATATCCAGTTTTTGGTCCGGGCCGGGGCTGACGAGGAGATACTTGTCCTTCAACGTGTAGTAATAAAAGAGAGGCGTCGCTCGTATCGCAAAGGGATCCATCGCCGCCAACGGCAGGGCGGCGATGGGAACGCTCAACGCCGCGCCGGAGGCGTCCAGGATGCGCAGAGTGGAGAGATCGAAGCGATCCTGCATCGGCGGCGGCGGTTGCTGGAGGAGAGAACAATAGGCGTCTATGGCGGAAGACAGGATTTTCAAGTTCTGCTGCGTTAACGCGATTCGCGCTTGCGTGCGGATGAAATGATCCTGCCGAATCTTTCCTAGAATGAACCATCCCGCGAGAACGAGCGCGAGTCCGGCAATCAGGATTTTTAAAGTCCATGACGCTGCGATATGTAATGCGCGGTTCGATGGTTCGCGGGACGCCTCATTCATTCTATAATCTTCCGTTGTGGAGTTGAAAAGATTATAACGGAAATTGGAATAGAAACGATCCTTCGCGATGAATTCCGCCCCTGCCTCGCAGCGTATGGCTCGTAAGGACGCCATGATTCTTCTCGCCGTCCTCTTGGCGGCGGCGGCCTTGGCTCTCGCCATCAACCAATATGCGCTGAATAACTTCCCCAATTCCGCCGACGAGCACGCCAATCTTTTTCAAGCGCAGATTTTCGCAATGGGGAAGCTGACGGTTCCCGCCCATCCTCAGCAGCCTTACATTTCCCCATTTTATATTGTTGCGCGGCTGGATCGCGTATTCTCTATTTTCCCGCCCGGCTGGCCAGCGATTCTCTCGCTCGGCGTAATGGCGGGAGCGCCGCAGATTGTCAATCCATTGC
>JBFMBP010000140.1:0-23765 GCA_040755155.1 Candidatus Omnitrophota bacterium
CATCAAGCCCTCAACTTATGTGCAAAGGTTTTGTAGGATACAAGCGGATTCTCTTGCGCATTCCTTGGAAAAATTATATCTTAATATACTTATTTGTCAAGACTTACGCTTATATCAGCAAGCCCTAAATAGGTCCTCGAGATAAAATTTCAAATCCATATAAGCGTCAAACGATTTTTTTTCTAAAACCACAATAAAATCCATATCGCTGTCCCCAACGGCTTCGTTGCGCGCATGGGATCCAAACAAAGCGATTTCACGGACTCCGAATCGTTTGATGTCGTTGCGATGTTCTTTGATTGTTTTTAATATTTCATCGCGCGTAAGCATGATTATGGTTCCTGTTTTTCCTCTATTATATTTGTTTTTTGTTTTATGGTTTATTGAATCGCGAATACTCCCGAATCAAAGCCGCCGCTGTATCATAATCGCCCAGATTATAAGCGGCGTCGAGGCGGGAAAACGCCGCCGCTTCGCTCCAGACGGTTTCCGATTTTTCCCGCAGTGCAGTATCGGAGCGCGTGTCCGGTTTTTGATCTTCCGCCAATCGCCGCTGCGATCGTTTCCGCGCTTCCGTCAGGAAATGGCGATAACGGAATTCGCGGATCAGGTCGAGGATATAGCGGCGCTCGTCGGGGCTGATATTTTGCCGCAGCGCATTGGCCAGGAACGCGGGGAGTTCCGGCGCCCAATCGCCGCCAAGGCGTTCGATTTCGCCGATTAGGCGTTGGTTGATCCGGATAGCTTCGGGCAGCGCTTGTTGTACGTAAAACGCTTGCATCGCGGCCCAGTCGTCCGCGAAATCGCGGTTTTGCGCTTGCGGCGCGATGGCGATGCGATAGGGCGCATCCTCGCCCTTCTGATAATATTCCCAGCGGTCAAAATAGCCGTCGGCGTCGGCGTCGAACATTCGGATTTCGCCCCACGCTTTCTCTTCATCGATATAGCCGACGCGCAGCCACCCCTCGACGGCGCTTTTGAGATGCAGGCGTCGGTCGACGGGGCTGTAATAGATTTCGCGGCGGGTCGACGGCGAGGGCATGAACTCGCGGCGGGAGTTCCATTCTTGCACCGGCCCGCCGGTGTTGTGCATGATGCGGCGGTTCCATGTCCAAAAAACGCCTTCCCAGCGGCGGTCGTATTCGGGATGCGATGGATGACCGATTTGAATCGAGGCGTCCTCGAATTCGCGCCAGGTGAAGCCCGTCTGTTCCGCCGGGTAGGTTTCGGAGACGTAACGCGCCAGGCCATGAGGAATGCAGACGGAGGTTTTGGGAGCGCGGCGCAGCGATTGATAGCGTTTCATGCCGGCAAAGCGATAGGGCAGCTTGCCGGTCATGTTGAATCCCATTTCGTAATGCAGGGGATTCTCTTGGGAACTGAGTCCGTCGATATCGAAACTATAACGGACGTTGACGACGCCCATTTGCTCCATCGCCGGATCGAACTCTCCTTGATAGCGCGCCTGGCTGTTGGCGTAATCGGGATCGGCTGCGGCGGAAAAATCCAATGGGGCGGCGCTGAAGCGGGTAACGATTTCGGATTGGCCATCACCGTCGCTATCATAAAAAGAAAAGGGACATTCCGAGATGGGCAGCCAGGCGTCTTTTTGGGGATGATATTTGTTCATATAAATTTCGTTATCGCCATAAGGATCGCAGCGGAAGAAATCGCCGTGGTATTCGTAATCGGTCGCGTCCCACATCGATCCGTCGCCGTCCAAATCATGGCCGAACCAAGCGCGGCGCAATTCGCCTTTTTCGAAATAGCGGATTTCCATCTCGTCCGCAACTTGATCTCCGTCGGCGTCGATGTAATCCACCATACGGTCGGCAAGGCCGTCGCCGCCGTAATCGGCGATATAACAATCGCTGTCTTTATCGCCTTGAGGATTGTTGGGATCCATATCGCCGTCGTCGTCGAGAATCCAAACGATCATGCTTTGCGGGGATCGGCTGCGCGCGCGGGCTTCGCGGCGGACGATCATTCGGCCATTGGGAGAATAGGAGGAGGTCAGCGTTATTTGTTCCCCTTCCGTCAACTGCTGCGCCCGCGCAAACCACTCTTTCTTCGATAAATCGAGTTTCCCTCCCGCTTCCATTTTCGTTTCCGCTTCCCACCACGGCGGCGGCGCATCGGAAAATAGGGATATGGGAAAAATAAGAAAAGTGACGAATGCGATGAACCGTTTCATTGCGCTCCCCCTAGTTAGTATTAGTCTGGTAGGGTGGGCTCAAAGCGAAGCGTAGCCCACCATTCTCCTAATCCTTGTTTTTATTGAAAAATAAAAGTTGCGCGGCATTGCCGAAGAGAATGCGTTCTTTCTCTTGCTCAGATATTTCCGCCGATAAAATTTTCAGCGGGCCGATGGCGGGATTCTGCAAGGGATTGGCGCTGCCGTGCAATAGGCGATCGGCGCCGATTTGTTGGACAACGTAAGCGATTTCGCGGAACGCCATCATGCCCGAGGTTTCGAGATAAACATTAGGAGCGCGGCGCATAACGTCCAGCGCGCTTTGCAATTCGAAAAGATAATTGATGGATGAGAGAATAAATCGCGTTTGCGGATGCCGCAGAACCAGGGCGCCCATCTTCTGGATATCGAAAGCGGGAAAGCGCCAGCTCGCCATAAGGCGATGCGGCAGCATGACGGGAATCGACGCTTCGGCGCAGAAATCGAGCAGCTCGCAGATATAGGGTTCTTCCAAAGGATCGTAGCTATGATGAAGGGGGAATAATTTAATGATGCAAGCGCCGCTTTCCTGCACGTCGTCGTGAAAGCGCTCCTTTCCCGGCGCGTAAGGAGAATAAGTAAAGACGGGTGCGAAGCGTTGAGGATGGCGCTGGACCAGGCGCAGCGTCTCGGCGTTGCCTGCTTCGACATCGGCGAAAACCGCTTTTAGCGAGCAGATGAAAGCCAGCCCGATTTCATAGCGATCCATGCGGCGCAGCAGCGATTCGGGATTGTTATTGCGCAGCGGCCAGTAGGGCCATTGGCCGTGATAGGCGTTGACGTCGACGATCTTCACGATTCCCTCCGGCGCAAGAGGCGGTCGATGTTGCCGTGCAGGATTAATTGTTGCTGTTCCGGCGCGAGATCGCTTTCCGTTACTTTAGCGATTTGCAAAATCGGATCCAGCAGCGGTGAGTCGGAGCCGAAGAGAATCTTCTCTGCGCCCGCCTTCTCCACGGCGAATTCGATCATGTCATTGTCGAAGGCGGAACTGGCCGTATCGAGATAGATGTTCGGGTATTGTTGGGCAGCGATGGCGGCGCGATGCCAATCGCCGTTGGCTTGAGGACAGTTGCCCATGTGGGCATTGATGAGAATCAACTCGGGATAGCGCCGCGCCAGCGATTCGCATTCCTGCGCGTTAGAATGAGCCAGCACGGGAATCTGCCATTGCGCCGCTTTTTCTAAAATCGGGTACATATAAGGATCGTCGATGAGCAGCAGCGGCGGTGTGGAATAAATTTTCAATCCGCGAAATCCATACTCCTCGACATACCGTTCCAGATCGTTAACGACCTTCGCGCCCATCCTTCCCGAACTGACGGTGAAATAACCCAGCAGGCGGTTTGGGTGAAGGGCGATTTGCTTACGCACATATTCGTTGCCCTCCTCCATGTCGTACGTCAGGGCGGTAAAATCGGTAACCATCATGCGATCGATTCCAGCCTTGTCGGCGGCGTCGATCAGCAAATCGGCGTTGGCGTAGACATGAAACCAATTGGATTTTCCGATATGGACGTGACAATCCGTAATCATCGTTTCGCCTTATTTGTTTTTCAATAAACGATCAAACCACGTATAAATCTCTTCCTTCGCTGTCGGCGTGATATCGTGCGGTCCCGGCTCCAAGCGGCTCATCAAATAGTCTTCCGCGCCATAGAAGCGCCAGATCGTGCGCGTTGAGAGCGTCAATGGATGCGCCGCCGCGCCTTCGGGGAAAATTTCATCGCCCGTCGTTTGGAAATTGAAATAGCCGCGCGGCGCTATCAGCCGGATAACGTCGTCAAAATCCCATGCGGGAAGCCATCCCGCCCGCAGATCGGCGCGCAGGCGGGGCATATAGGAAAACCACTTGTCCCGCGCCCAACGCGAGGGATTCTTTTCGGCTTGGAAAGGAGCGTAGCCGCAACTGGCGGCGGCGGCTTGGATGCGCACGTCGAAAGCGGCGGTGAAGAGCGCTTCCTCGGCGCCCAGCGAATGGCCGATGGCGCCGATGCGTTGGGGATCGGCGTTGGGAATCGTTTGCAAAACATCGATGGCGCGGCGGCCGTCTTGGATCATCTTTCCCAATGCGGAAAGATCGGGGTAACGACGGTAAAAGTCGCGGGTGTCAAACGCTCCCGACGGGCCGATGCGCTCGCCGGCGGCGATGGAGTCTGGCGCGAGTACGACATAGCCTCGGCGCGCCAATTCCGGGCCGAAATGGATGCTGGGCCGCCCACTATGCCCAACGGCTTCTTCTTTTCCGTCCTTGACGGTTTGATGAAAGACGATCATGGCGGGATGTTTGCCATTGCCGTCTTTGGGCGATAAAAGATAAGCGGCAATGGGTTCGTCCGGAGCAACGAGATAACGGATTTTTTTCTCGATATACCCCTCTTCCTCCGACTCGCTCAAAACATCGTAATCGGGTCTCAACGAGGGAGGATCGACCGGCCCGATATCGCGTTGAAGCAGTTTTTTGATATCGCTTCGCGCCGCGTTCCATTCTTCTTGAGATGCAGGCAACTCATGTTTGAAGCGATCTAAATTAGGCCGGGGAGCGAGGTGCTCATCCAGCCAGCCGTAAACCGCTTGGCGAATTTCGCGGGGGAAGGAATGCTCGCCTCTCGCGCTGCGGGCATCCAACGAACCGGCGGCGCCGTAGAGACCATAGACTTCGCGCAATGGATTGAAGACCTCATCGAAATTGTCCGTGTTGGGAAAAATGCGGTCGTCGAGCGTCGACCAATTAAAATAGGGGCGCGGAGCCAGGCAAGCGATGATTTCATGCCAATCGAACGGCGCTTCCTTGATGTCTTGGACGTAATATTCCAAAAGCGGCATCAAGGCCGTGAGCCGGCTCCAACGGTTGGGCGTTGGATCCCGGCGCAGCGTTGTGAAGCCGCAACTAGCGGCGACGGCGGAGATGCGCGGCTCGAAAATCGCGCCGAAGATGGCGCCATAAGCTCCATGCGAATGGCCGATGACGCCGATGCGGCGGATGTCGGCGATGGGCAGCGTTTCTATAAAATCCACGAGGCGCTGAATGTCCCACGACATCTTACCGAGAAAAGACCAATGGGGATGCTTCTGGTAAAAATCATGCGCTCCAGCGTACGGTCCTGCCCCTGCTGGGATGCGCTCGCCGAAGCCGATGGCGTCGGGAACGAGGCATATAGCGCCGCGTTGGACGAGTTCCTGCGCCAGCGCCAGTTCGGGATGGCCCTTGATTCCGCAAGGTTCATCCTTGCCTTGAGCGACGGTTTGATGCAGGACGATCATGACCGGCGCGGGATGGGCGGGCAGTTTTTTGGGGACAAGGAGATAGGCGGGAATCCAATCGTCCGGTTCGCTGGCGATGCGGATATGCTTTCGCGTATAGGATTCCAACTCCTGCTCGCCGAGCCATTCGGAATAAGGCGGCGGCGGTTGCAGGTTAGCCGGTTCGCCCGTCATCGCGCGCAAGGTTTGCAAGATGGCGTCACGCTTGCTTTCCCAATCCTTGATCGAATCGATGGGCGAAGAATGTTCCCCACCGGTTTGAAGCAACGGCAGCAATTCCATGGTTCCACTCTGAGGGGTAATAATATCAGGTTTCTGTGCGTGAGTGATTTCTTGCCATTTTTCCCATTGGAAGCCTTCCCACGCCGAAGCGGAAGGACTGCATTGCCAAACGAAGGCGAATAATACGAGAAAAAGACGAGTATTTTTCATCGCAATTTCACCTCGGCAGCCAGCGCCCGCAACTCGTTGAGCCAATCTCCCGCCGAGGGGCAGCGGTCGAAGCGGCGGCCCCGCAGCCAATCGCATTGAATATGATAGCGCAGCGTTTTTCCCCGCTCCGCTTGGAGGACGGCTTGATTTTCATCTGGCGTGGTTTGGATTCGTAGAAAGCGGTTTTTGGGGAAAACAATTCCCATGCCGATGGTTCCAATGACGGGCGTTTGCGCGCCCCAAACGCCCATGACGCCTGCGCTGGAATCGAAGAGAAGAGCCTCTTGCGGCATTTTCGTCAAACCAATGCCCAACGCGATTTCGTCGCCCTCTTTCCCGCCTTCGATGGTAATGTCAATGGGCGAGTCTTTTCTTCCCGCGTTGGCGAAACAATGAAAACGGATAGTATAAGGATTGTCTTTGGGGCCGGCGCCTTCGGCGAGATGTTCGATGGTTATATGGGTTTCATCTTGGGAAAGCAGCCGCTTCGTAAAAACGATTTCTCCCTTGCCTGCGGGATTGCGCACTGGCCAGGCTTTGCCGTTAATATAAAGCGTCGCTCCGCCGCATCCGGCGGATTCGCCTACGAGCAGCGCGTCGATACCCCATTCGGTTTCGTCGTGATAACTCATGGCGCCGATCGTAGGATAAATCAAACAATCGTTCTTCTTGCCGAAGAAATCGAATTGTCCCCAATAAACGCGATAAGCGATCTTCTCCGATTCCCAACCGATATTGGGAGGAACCCAATCCTGCGCCCAGGCGACGGCGCCTGTGGATATTTTCGTTTGCTCCGGCTTCGCATAATCGTCCACGCCCGTCTTTTCCATCACGCATTGGAGCATGGCTTCGAGATCGCCTTGCGAACGCGCTCGATCGAAGCGCTGCCAAAAGTCTTCGTTTTTATAATATTTTTTCAGTTCGGCGATCAGCCGATCCGCTTTCACGCCATAGCGGTAACTTTGGGTTTCGGGAGAGGCGATAAACTTATCGATCTCATCTTGACTGAAACTTTCAATCCGTCCCCATTGGTTCAAGAGTGAAAGCATCGTTCCCGCCGCTTCTTCATTGGTTGTTTGCAATAATTTGATTAAGTAGTGAACCAACGGCTCCCGCCATTGGTTGCGGCGGCGGGCGAAGCTGGTTGCAGCGTTGACATCCGCCCTATTCCAATCCACTTCCTGAATCAAGGAAGGATCGGAGCGCCAAACGTCTTCCGGCGTTCCGTCGGCGTTGACGTCGATAGACCATTGGTCGATAACGCCGTCGCCGTCCTCATCGATCATCTCGTAACGCATATCCGTGCGGCGGTCGAAATTCATATCCACGTCGATCCAAGACTTATCTGCGCCGCGCAGGTGCAGGCGCCCGTCGGCGGGATGGTAGTAATAGCGCAGCGGGCCGTTGGGTTTCATCGCGAGTTCGTAACGCTTGTTGAAGGCGCCGCAGCTGGGGCCTCCGACTTGCGGGAAATCTTCATTGCCGTTGGCGATGACGCCTTCCCAACGCTCGTTGGCGTCGGCGTATTGTTGTTCGTCCACGTTGCGGTCGTCCTCGTCCCAGGTCAGCATGGCGCGCTCCCAAACGATGGGGCGGGCGAAAGCGGGAGCGGATTCATAACGCAAAAATGGAGCGGTGGGAATGCCTCGAAGCGTATGCCGCTCGGCGAAGCGCTCATCGAACCGCAGATCGGTTTGTCCGCGCTGGCGGCCTTGATTTATCCAGGAAACGCCCGGCGCCCAGGCGGTGATCGAGACGTCGAAGTCGCGCGGTTGATCTCTCGCCGCGTCGTTGTCGGCGTCGAAACTCCAGCGGATGGATTCGACATTATCGTCCACGCCGGACAAGCGCAGAACCTCTTCCGTCACGCCATCGCCGTCACGGTCGTAAAAGAGAAAAGGATTTTCGAAAAAGGGAATCCACTCCTGCCCGGATAAAGGCAGCGCGAAGGCGGCGAACATTTCATCGCCACCGAAATGCGTGCGGTATTGGCAAAGAGTTTGATCGTAAGTATATCCAATGTCATGCCATAAAAGATTGTCGTCGCCGACGTCGCGTCCCCACCAGACGCGCAGAACCGGCTCGTTGAAATATCCCGAGCTGCCGCCATAGAAATACATCGCCATCTCGTCCGCATCGCCGTCGCCGTCTTTGTCGTTATAATCCAACACGGCATCGACCGAACCGTCCGCTTTCCAATCGGCGACGTAGAGATCGCTGTCGATATCGGGTTCATGGCTTGTCAGCAAATCGCCATCCTCGTCGATGGCGCGGACCAGCAGCGGACGATAGCGTTCGGGATGGCGCGAATCGTTATCGATAAACCATACTTCTTCCGGCTGGCCGTCGCCGTCCGCATCCGCATAATGTCGCTCGTCCTTCTTGCCCTGCAATACTTTTTGAACCATCTGGGAATCGAGTTGGACGGCGCCGTCAAAAACTTTTTCGAAAAGTTTTTGCTTATTGGCGCTGTCGTCCTGATCGGATCCAAAAGAAATTGGCGAAAATCCTATTAAAAAGAAGAGCGTAATCCAAATTAAATCCCTCACCCTAACCCTCTCCCAGAGGGCGAGGGAATAGAATTGCGAAACATGAGTTAAAATATTCCTCATCGCTATTTCTCCGATTTTTCGATTTCGGCGAGCGCTTTTCGCAATACGTCCAAGGTGCATTCAACGTCTTCTTCCGTATGAGCGGTGGAGACGAACCACAATCCTTCGGGCGTTGTGCGTACGCCGCGTTTTTGCAGCTCGATCCATAATTTTCGCATGAGTCCCCGGTCGGTTTGCAAAGCGGTGCGATAATCGATCACCGGCCCCGCATCCCGCGGAAGGAAAGAGACGTGGAATACGGGCGGGACGCCCCGCAGTGTGAGCGGCAGCGAGGTGTTGTAAGCCAGCAATTCGATTTCATCCATTAAATTCGCCGCCAATTCGCAGGTTTTCTCCAACAATTCGCCGTCGTTTTCCGACAGCATCGTCAAAGCGGCGAGCGCTCCGGCCATAGCGGGAGGATTGGCGTTATAGGTTCCAGCATGAACGGTTTTCAACTCGCCGAATAACTTCATATACGCTTCGCGGCCCGCTATGGCGCTGACGGCGCCGCCCCCGGCCATCGCTTTAGCGAAAGTCGCCAGATCGGGAATGACGCCGAAATGTTGCTGCGCCCCCCCCAACGACAAACGGAAGCCGGTGATGACTTCGTCGAATATCAATAAACTGCCGTTACGGTTGCAGAGTTGGCGCAAGCCTTCCAGATAGCCGTATTGCGGTTCGATCGCGCCGTAGTTGCACATGAGCGGCTCGGTGATAACGGCGGCAATCTCTTGTCCCCGATCGGTGAATAAATTCTCCACCAAGGACAGATCGTTCCAAGGAAGAACGAACAGATTCGCGCCTGCTTCGGCGGGTTGGCCGAGAGAAGAGGGAAACAGGTTGGGGCGATGGCGCGGCCCGGCTTGATCGAGCGGCGGGGCGTAATTCCAAGCGATATTGTCGAACCAGCCGTGATAGTGGCCTTCGAAGCGGAGAATCATCTTCCGCCCCGTCGCCGCCCGCGCCAGCCGCAGCGCCGCGTGAACCGACTCGGAGCCGGAAGAGCCGAAGCGAACCTGTTCAGCGCAGGGAACCAATTCGCAGATTTTTTCCGCGACTTGAATTTCCAACTCCGTCTGGCCGGCGAACATCAGGCCGCGATCCAATTGGGCTTTGATGGCGTCGATAACCGGCTTTGGCGAATGGCCTAATAAAAGAGGGCCGCGTCCCAAAACGTAATCGATGTATTCGTTGCCGTCGGCGTCCCAAACGCGCGAGCCTTGGCCGCGTTCGTAAAATAAGGGAAACGGCTCCCAATTCGCGCGTACATTGCTGGAAATGCCGCCGGGAATCACGCGCCGGGCGCGTTCGAGCAGTTGTTTCGAACGATCGAATTTCATATTTATTCTCTATTCTGAAAGCCTATTTACAATCGGACTTCTTTTCCTTCGTGGTTCGATTCGTAAGCTGCCAGCGCCGCCGCTACGGCTTGGCGGCCATCCCAACCGGTAATGGATGGTTCGCGATCTTCCCGAATGGCGTCGATGAAATCCTGCAAATGTTTTCCATACGATTCCAATCGCACGGGATCGAGAAAACCTTTGCCTTGCCAGTCGATGGGAGGCTGTTCGGCGATGGTTTCCCACGCCCCTCCGTCGATGGAGGCGCGAGCTTCGCCGTAAGCGTCGATATCCAATAGGCCTTTCTCGCATATAACGCGGTAGGCGAATTGCGACCGGGGAAAGCCGGGTTTGGGAACTTGGAAGGAACATAAGAGATAGACGACGGCGCCGCTGTTCATGGTCAAAATAACGTCGGCGGTTCCTTCCGTGGAGCGGGCGGGATCAAGGCTGCGGCATTTGGCGTATACGGTGGCGATCTCCTGGCCGGAAATCCAGCGGGCGTTGTCGAAATTGTGGATGCCGTGGCCGAAGAGCGTTCCCATATTATCCGCGTCGAATTGCCAGGCAGGCAAATTGGGCATTCCGCCGGGAACCATTTGATAGGAGCGGATTTGTTGTACTTTTCCCAATTTTCCCGAATCCAATAACGCTTTGGCGGAGGCGTTGCAGACGCGATAGCGTTGAGTGAAGGCGATAGTGCATTTTAAATGATTGGAGCGGCAGGCTTCCAACACGGCGTCGCATTCGGCGATTGTGCAGGCCATCGGTTTTTCGATCAGCAGATGCTTGCCCGCTTGCGCCGCCGCCAGCGCTTGTTCGGCGTGTAGATTGTGCGGCGTGGCGATGAAGACGGCGTCGACCTCGCTGGATTGGACGAGATCGCGCCACGAATCGCAATGCTTCATGCCGTAATCCGCCGCTAACACTGGAGCGCGGGAGCCGCCGGACGCGCCAACGAGATGCGCTCCTTTCGTGAACTTGGCGATGGTTTCCGAATAAGTGCGTCCCATGAAGCCGGAACCGAGAATGGCGCAGCCGATGGATTTACCGAAGTTACTCATGAAGGTTCTCCTTTCCTTTATGGCGCGCGACGGCCAAGAATATGCCCCCGATAGTCGTCATGATCCCGCCTACCGCAAAACTTAAAAGCGCTTGCCGCCAAGGCGCCGTAACGAGCAGGACGGCGATTAAAACGCCGCCTAGAGAGGCGATCGACCAACCGATAATTCCGAATGGCGATATCGCCGATCCCGCCGATTCTTGAATTATGGCGTCTTGCGGCGCCGGGGATTCGATGTGCGCGAAGAATTGTTCGATGCGCCCGCGCTGCCGCGCCGAGACGGGGAAGATCAAAGAACCGGCGATCAAGCCCACGATGGTAAAACCTACGGTGAGCGACGTAATTACCTGCTCGCGCCGCAGGAATTCAAGCCCTTCTCTACCTCCCAACCAATAAGCGATCAATCCGGCGGATATTCCCAGCCATAATCCCCAAAGTGATCCCGCATTGGATACTTTGCGGTTGATAAGCCCCAATAACATAGGCAAAGCGATGGGCGGCAAGAACACGCTGAAGAGTTTGACCATCTTTTGGAACAAATCCCCCTCCTGCCGCGCGTTGACGACGTATAACGCGATCCATAACGAAAGCAATCCGATGACCAGCGTGATGATCCTCGCGGCGGCGAGTTGCCTGCGCAGGGAAGCGCGGGGAGAAACGAATCGTTTATACACGTCGTTCGTCAGCACGGCGGCGACCGCGTTGTAATCGCCGGACAACATGGACATGGTGGCGGAGAACATGGCGGCGATCAACATTCCCATCAATCCCAATGGCAGCAGCGCCCGGCATAAAAGCGGATATACGTCGTTGGGTTGATTCAGACCGGGGAGAAATACGCTTGCCGCCATCGCGGGAATAAAAAGCAACGGAGGACTGATAATATTGAGAAACGCAACCATATACCCAACTTTGCGCGCCGCCTTTTCGTCCCTCACGCAATAATACCGCTGAACCAGCGACCATGACGTGCTGAAGTTCAATCCGATGATAACTAGAAAAGCTAGGAGATAGGTCCAATTGTATTTCTCCGTCGTCATGGAAAAAAATCCATCGGGAACGGATTGCCAAAAACCGCTAATTCCTCCCGCCTTCGATAGCGAAAGCGGAACCAGCAGAAGAACCACGGCCAGCAAAATAACGAATTGCACGAAATCCGTAACCATCACCGCCCATAATCCGCCCATGAGGGTATAGGTCAAGACGATCAATCCCGAAAGCCAGATCGCCGGACGCAGCGGGAAATCGAGTCCGGCGGATACCAGCGATCCCAGCGCGAAAAGTTTCAGCCCGCCGTCGATCACTTTGACGGGAGCGCCCAGCCAGGCCAGGCTTTGGCGCATGGAAGAACTATAGCGGTCTTCGATGTATTCCAACGGGCTGGATTCCGCCGCCCGCCGCCAGCGCGAAGCGAAAAAGACGGCGCTGACAATAGCAGCGGGAACGGTTACCCAATAAATCGTTACCGACACCCAGCCGTATTGATAAGCCAGCGCCGAGTAAGCGACGAAGGTGAAGGCGCTGAAACTGCTCATGTAGAATGACGCGCCGGAAATCCACCAAGGAATGCGGCGGCTGCCGCTGAAATAATCCTGCAAGGATCTCATCCGGTTGGAGAAATAGAAGCCGATGCCCAGCATGGAGGCGAAGAAGCCCGCAATGACGGCGTAATCGGCGGCGACGAGGGGAGAGAGTTCGGCGTTCATAAAATTGTTTTAGCATAAATAAAGCTGGATAACTATCCGTAGTAAAAATTCTCCATAAAACTTATTCATCAAAGCTTTATTGCGGCGGCGGCGATGTGGTAGATTGAAGAATAATAAACAAAGCCAAAGGACGCTATGATGAAAACTCTCTCCTATTCCCTCCTCGGAATCGCGCTTACTTATTTATTTGTACCAACAACTCTGGCGGCGGATGAGAAAGAACTGCTTTCGCTCTATCTGGACGTCGTCGAAACCGCCGTGGATTATTTCGAACCGTTATGGGTGGATGAATCTCAACGAATTCCGAACAGCGGATTTTTCGATTTCCGGAAATATAAGAATTGGATGGATGAACCTTACGCCACCATCATCACCATCTCCGGCAACGGCATGGTGCAATTCTGTTATTCCGTTTTGCTGACGGAGACCGATAAGCAAGTATTCGGTCAAAACCAGGTTCCGCGCGCCGTCTTGCTTCAACGCGCCATTCAATCCATTCGCTGGTGCTGTCTCACCAGCGCCTACGTCGAGCATCCCTATCCCTATCTTCCCGGAACCCGCGCCGATTTCGCCGACGGTCCCAACTGGCGGCGAAGATTTTCCTGGCGCGCCGACGAGGTGGGTTGGCTGACGATGGCTTCGGCGAAATTGTGGAATCAGTTGGACGAAGAAACGAAGAAGCTGGTGGAAGCCGTCATGATTGGCGGCGCTCCCCAAGAACGGCTGGTTCAAACCTGGTATCCCAAAGGACAGGGTGGCAACCACGATCAGATCAAGCAGGATCTTTCCAGCACCATGGGTGCGGCGTTTCTTTTTCCCAATCGTCCGGACGCCAAGATGTATTGGGATATTATTGCGGGCAACGGAATTGACGTTGTATCGACGATGCAGGATTTCGCCAATTCCGCTTTGGCCGAAGGCAAACCCATCAGCGAATGGGCTAAGGGCTGGAACCTCTATCCTGATTACTCCAGCGACCATCATGGATGGTGCAATCTATGGTACGGCAGCGATCTGATTTTCGAGGCGCGCTCGTATATTGAAATGCTGAGCGCCATCACCGGCGTTCCCGTTCCCGAAACCTTCCACTACGATGGCGCGGGCTTTAACGGCGTTTTGGAATGGCTGAAGGTCTTATGTCTGCCTGAAGGCGAACCCGCTTCACCGCACGGCAACGAATACGACGCCTATTACGGCGCGGGGCTTTTGGGATATTGTTATGGCTCCGTGATGAAAAAAGACGCTCTCGCCGCCGCGCTGGAATGGAAAGCGGCGCATTTGCTGCAACGGCAAAGCCGCGCCGTGAAAATGTACGATTATCACCGCAATTCCTGGGCGAAAGCGGCGATGGCGTACTTGATGCACAAATATCGCGGCCCCGGCGCCGTCCCTCTATCCGCCAGCGATGCCGATCGAAAATTATTGGGGGCTTATCATTACCGCTGGCTGCAAAACCTTATTCACCGTTCCAACGATAAATGGGCTTCGTTCGCATGGGGTTCAACTTCTTCCACGCGCAACGCCGCGCCGACGTACGGCGGCGGGGGGCTTTGCGGTTTCGTGATCCCAACGCGGCCTGACGAAGAGAATCCCTTACCGCTAGTCTATTGCCATCCGCAATCGTTGATCGGAAAAATCGAAATCGCGGCGGGAGATGGTAAACTCAGAGAATCCGCTCCGCCGGACGCCATTTACAAATATTCCATGAACGACGCTGGATTCCACACGGCGGGATTGGTCCCCGATCCTGCGATGGATCGCTATTACGCTTTTCATTCTTTCGCGGATGGCCCTTGCGTGATGATGACGTTATTTCGAGCGAAAGAAGACTTGCGTCTTACCTGGACTGGCTTGCCTGTCTATTTCTACGTTCGCGATGGCTTTTCTCCCAGCCGCCAATTCTTCTGTTCCCAAGGAGAGCGCGCTCTTGAGCAAGAAGGCGATTACGATAACGCCGCGTGGTGGTGCGTGAACGACGATTTGGGATTGGCGTTCGCCGGGCCGAATCGAAAAATCAAAATTCAACGCTCCGTAGGATTCAACTGGGCCAGGCAGGCTTCCTATAAAGACAAATGCGACGGAGTATTCGTTTCGCCCATTGAGAATCAAGCAATGAAAGCAGGAGAAGAGATGTTTCTGCCGGTGGAAATCTATACGGGGGCATCTCATCAAAGCATCGCCGATGTAAAAAAAGATGGAGAATTGTATCAAGGATTTTCTCTTATGAAGGGATGGCGCAGCCTGGCGGCCCTCGATCCCAACCATCCTGGCAGGCGCTATCTTGCTGTCACTAATTTTTATAGCAGTGGGAATCAAGCCGTTTTTGATTTTCAATTCCCAGAAGGCGCGCCGGTTTTAAACGAGGGAATTATGATTACCGGAAAAACGGGAAAATCTCTCTTCCAATTATCGCCGCTTGAATCCACGGGTGAAATGATCGAACTTTACGTCGAAACGCTGGATGGAAAAACCGTTGCGGCGAAGAGACTTTCCGATAATCGTTACCAATTCCTTTCCTCTGACGGCGGTCAGGCAAAGATTCGCTTGCGTTATCGAGGCGCCGCTATTCGCGCAGCTACCGAACATCCTGTTTATGTTCAATATATTAATGATTGGCCTAACAAATCGAAAGAGTATTTTGATTATACTTTTACCAAAGAAGGAGGCGTTATTTTCGAATTCGATAATGAACGGGATAATATTGCTCCCTTCGTCGAGATAAAAGATATCCAAGCGCGCGAGGATGGACGCGTCGCCGTGACCGTAGACGCGCAGGATCAAAGCGGAATTCAGAGCGTGGAATTGTTCTGCGACGGCCAGAAGGTGGACGCGAAGAATGCGCCGCCTTTTCTTTTCACGCATCGCCCGGGTAAAGGGTATCATACCTATTACGCCGAAGTCATCGATAGTTCCCAAAAACAGAATCGCCGCGCTTCCTTTAAACGCACGGTGCAGACGAATTTCTAGCGCCGATGAACGCCATTACCTTAATTCATCTTGACGTTCCCATGATGGAGCCGTTCCGCATCAGTTCGGGCGAAGTGCGCAGCAAGGAATCCATTCTTGTTCAAATCGAACGCAACGGCGCTACGGCTTTCGGCGAAGCCTCGCCTATGAGCGGCGCATTCTATTCCCGCGAGACGCCCGATTCCAGTTGGAATTTTTTGCGCGAGTCAGCCATTCCGCGCATGATTGCGGAGGGAACTTTCCACCCGGAATTCGTCCTGTGTTCGATGGCTGAAAACGACGACAAATTCGCCTGGGCGGGATTGGAAGGCGCGTTGTGGGATTTGGCGGTTCAAGAAGATGACGTAACCTTTTGCGATCGCTTGGGCGTTCAACCGGCGCCCATCGCTTCCGGCCTGGCCGTGGGAATTTATCCAACCATTAGCGAATTGGTGGAGGCGTGCCGCCGTTATATGAAGGCAGGATACAAGCGGCTCAAAATCAAAATTCAGCCGGGATGGGATATCGAACCCTTGCGCGCAGTACGCGGAGCCTTTCCCAACGTTCCGCTCATGGTCGACGCCAACGCCGCTTATAGCGAGGAACATTTTCCCATATTCGATGAAATCGACAAAATGGGATTATTGATGATCGAGCAACCGCTGGCGGAGAAAAACATCTCCGGAAGCGCCCAGCTGCAATCGCGGCTAGCGACGCCGGTATGCCTGGACGAAAGCGCGTACGATCTCGCCGCCGTGGAACGCGCTCTGCAATGCCGGGCTTGCCGAATCGTGAATATCAAGATTCAACGTGTCGGCGGCCTCTTAGCAGCGAAGCGGATTTACGATCTCTGTGCGGCGCAGGGCGTTCCCAATTGGATGGGAACCATGCCGGAGTTGGGCATAGGCGCGCTCCATGCGCTTTATATGGCGTTGCTGCCGAATTGCTCCTATCCTACGGATGTAGAAGCCAGCCGCCGCTGGTTTGCGGATGACATTATCGATCCGCCAATTGAAGTAGTAGTGGGATGGATTGAAATTCCGGAGGCGCATCGGCGAAGACCTACTGTGAATCGGGATATTGTTGACAAGTATACAATCCGGCGGGTGAGGATTGGGTTTTAACAGGTAGGATGGGTCGCGTTGTATGACCCATCAATAGAATATTTTTACGAAATATCATAACGAAATTGTAAAATAGTAACTCATGGTACGCGCGATTAAAAAGTTGAAGTAGTCAATTAGACTCGCCGTTTCGAATCGCGAAAACACGAAACGAAAAAGAAAAACACGAAAAAAGAAAAAAAAGTTGGCGCATGGGATCGCTTTGTGAAATGCTTTTTTTCCGTGAAATCCAAAAGAATCCGCGATATCCGTGATTTAAAAATTTCGTGGAATTCGAGCCATTTCGTGGTTTCGTGATTCAATAACGCAAAAAAATGAAATCCTTGTTGCTCTTTTGAACGATTCTTCTACTTGGCGTTGTAAACAACGCCGCAAGTTAAAGATCATTGGTTGCGTAACATAAAATAGTAATATGAAAAAGAATTACGATTTTTCCCAATCGAAGAAAAATCCATACGCCAATCGGTTGAAAACGCCGATCACGATACGAATCGATAAGGATGTAATCGAGTATTTTAAAGCGATGGCAAAAGAGAAAGGCATTTCTTGCCAAAGCTTAATTAATTTATATCTTCGCGATTGCGCGGAAACCAAGCGCGCAATGAAAATTAAATGGGGCTTAAAAAGGAAGGAATCATAATGAGCAAATTCGAAGGATATAAAAACGGTTTGTTTTATTGGATTCCGCTGCTGCTAGCTGGATTGTTTTTGTTGCTTTCGATCCGCGTCGGATTGAGCGAGAATCCCCCTCCGCGCAAACAGGCGAATGCGCTCTACACTCCCCAATTGATGCAATTCGCCATCGGCAACGCCAAGAACCACGAATGGGCGAAAGCGATTCAAACGCGCATCGTCGAAAGAGCCAAGCCCTGGCGCGAATGTTCCGACGACGAGTTATGGCAGGCGATGTTCGGCCCGGCGATCACTCGCACGTGGATGGTCTGGTCGGATGGCATCTGCCCTCAATGCAAAAAAGACGTCAAGATGTACAACTGGATCATCGACATTTGGAATCAGCCTTTCAAAGTGCGCTGCCCTCATTGCCAGGCGCTGTTTCCCAAAAACGATTTCGGGAAATTTTACCGTTCCGGCCTGGACGGACGCGGCGTCTTCGATCCCCAAAAGGCGGACCGCTCGCTTCTCTTTAACGAGGAGCATCCCAATCCCAACGATGCGCTATATTCCTTTGGCGTCGACGACGGCGAGGGGTATGTAGATGGAGAAAAGCGCTGGCGCTTCATCGGCTATTACCTGGTGGCGGGGCAGTGGCGGCAAAAGGTGATGGGCGGCCTGCGCAGTTTAAGCCAGGCTTATGTTTCCACCGGCAATCTCGTCTACGCGCATAAGGCGGGGATTCTGTTGGATCGCGTAGCGGACTTGTATCCCGATTTCGATTTCAAATCGCAAGGCCTCGTCTACGAACGCGGCGGCCATCAAGGCTACGTTACCGTCTGGCATGACGCCTGCGAAGAAGCGCGGGAGCTGGCGCAAGCTTACGACCGCGTTTTCGAAGCCATGCGAGAAGACAAGGAACTAGTCTCCTGTCTCGCGCAAAAAGCCGATCAATATAAAATGGAAAACAAAAAGTCTTCGTTCGCGGAAATTCAAGCCAATATCGAAGACAATATCCTGCGCCATACGCTTGCGCATCGCGAGCGGATCGAATCCAACTTTCCCCGCACTCCGGCGGCCTTGGCTACGATCGAAACCGTGCTGGAATGGCCAAACAATCGCGATCGCGTGATCGAGTTGCTTTCCGGTATTTTAAGCGATTCCCTCAAAGAAGACGGCCTCACTGGCGAGAAAGGCTTATCCGGTTATACGACGATTTTCCCGCGCTCCTTCGCCGAGATCATCACGCTCTTCGACCGCTTGGACCCCAACCTGCTGCCCGATCTCTATAAAAAATTCCCCGATTTGTATAAGACATACCGTTTTTACGTCGATACGTGGTGTCTGGAAAAATTTTATCCCCGCATCGGCGATTGCGGCTGGTTCGGTTCGGAAAGCCCCATCTACTGCGGAGTGTCGTTCGCCAAGCCCGCCCAAGACCCGGAGCCTTCCATGTTCGGTTTTCTTTGGCGAATGTACGAGTTGACCCGCGATCCCGCTTTCGTTCAAGTCTTGTATAAAGCGAACGGCTTATCCACGGAGGGCTTGCCTCACGATCTCTGCGCCGATAATCCGCAAAAGTTTCAAGAGCGCGCACAGAAGGTCATTAACGATGTTGGAACCGTCGTCTCTCCCGGCGATGTTCGTTTTGAGGAATGGGGATTGTCCATTCTCCGTTCGGGAAAGAACGAACTGCGCCGCGCCGCCTGGCTGGATCACGACGCGGGCGGACGCCATAGCCATCAAGACGGCTTGAACCTGGGCCTCTTCGCCAAGGGTATGGACCTGCTGCCCGACTTCGGCTATCCCCCCGTCGGTTACGGCGGCTGGAGCGCTCCCAAGGCGGTCTGGTATACGCGCACGGCGGCGCATGACGCCGTTGTCGTCGACGGCAAAAACCAAAGCCCCGGCAAAGGCAAAACCACCCTTTGGGGCGCGGGAAAGAAATTCGACGTTGTCCGCGTTTCCGCGCCGGAAATCATCAAGGGCGAGGTTTACGAACGGACCATCGCCAAGGTGGATATTTCCGAACGCGATTTTTATCTTCTCGATCTTTTCGACGTGAAGGGCGGCCAGGAACACGCTTTCTTCTTATCCTCCAATTTCGCCAAAGTGGAAACGCAAGGATTGAAACTGGAAACGCCTATCGATTACGGCCATGAAACCCAGACGCGGAATTTTCTCGCCGACCTCAAACCCAGCCGCGGCTGGAGCGTCGATTGGAACTTGGAAGACCGCAGCGGCGCCGAGCCGGTCAAGACGAACGTCCATCTGCGCTATACCAGTCTCACCCCTAACGCCGAAGCCGCTTTGGGCGAGTGCTGGATCGATTTTTCCAACACTTTCGGTGGCAAGGAAGAATGGATTCCCCGCTTGATGATTCGGCGGCAGAGCGTCAGCGAAACGCTCTCCTCCCATTTTATCGGCGTTCTTGAACCTTATGAAAACGAATCCAATATCAAGGAGATTTCCAATCCCAGCGAAAACGCCGTCATCGTCGCCCTCGCCGATGGAAGGCGGCAGGGTTTTCTCTTTTCCCATGAAGCGAAGTCCAAAAGCATAACAGCTGGCGATTTTAACTTGGAAAGCGACGCGGATTTCTGCTTCTCGTCGCAAAGAGAGAACAGGATCGAGCATATCGCCATAAGCAATGGGCAATATGCTCGCGGCGGCAAGACGGCGATCAAACTCAAGCGCCAGAATCCGTTTGTAGAAATAGAATTTCAAAACGGAAAAGCCATGATTCTCTCAGGGAATGCGGGTGAAGTTGAATCGGTTGTCGTAGAGGGAAAAGCGATTCCTATTGCGACGCCTTAGCGATTTTTCTTATTCTCGCATTGCGCCAGGTTGTCGGCGATTTGGGAAAAGAAGGTCAGATGATCGAAGGCGTTGTGTTTCCAAGGATTGATTTTCAAGCCGATCTGTTCGCCGTGATCCGCCGGGATCGCGCCAAGGAACTCGCCCCATTTCGCCGACTCGACGGAGACAAGGCCGTCGTTGTCGCCTTCCTGCTCCTGAACAATGCGCCAAGTGAGAGGGCGGGGAAAATTGGACCAAAGATTTTTGGGCGGCGAGATCTTCCCTCCATAGGAAAAATAGCGCACGCGAGGATCGTCCGGCGTCTGGGGATTGAAGGTTTCGTTCAAATATGCGGGAGTCAGTTGCTTCAAGGCGTCCCATCGGTTCTCGGATACGCCTCTCAATAGACTCCGGGCGTCTGGCGCCATGGGCAGATGCTTGCCGATTCCGGCGCCGAAGGAAAAAAGCGCTTTTAGCGATGCGGGAATGCGATCCGCAACCGGCGATCCGCGATGCGGCGATGAAATTGTGGTTACGGAAATTACACGGCTTCCCTGCGCCAACCCGCCGGGCGAGACGAAATAGCGGGCGTCCAATCCGCCCATGCTGTGGCCAATAAGGTGTATCTTCTCTTCCTCGCCGGCTTCGCGGCGGATAGCTTCATGGAGTTGCTGCGTTCGTTCCTCGATGGAGGCGGTGGGATGAATGAGTACGCGGTAGGCGGCGAATCCTTTTTGCTTTAGTTGTTCCACAACGCCGGGAAACATCTCCCACAACAAAAGCCGCCGGTAGCCCAGAAAACCATGAACGAGAAAAATAGGCTGCATATCGGATAGAATTCCCGCGCTGCAAGCATGTCATGTTTATATCATCGGGCGATAAAGCGGGCCATCGCCCAATCAGCGTGAGCGCCTTCCTTAGCGCCGTCATCGGCGGCGATCGCCTTCAACGTCAACGTTCGCCGCCCTCGAATGGGAACATAAACAAGCCGGGGAGGCATCCCCGGTTTCATTATAGGACTTTCGTAAAGTTGGGTTCCGTCGGAAAAAACGGAAAAGACGACGGCGGCGGGGCTGTCGGCGGGAACCTCGGCGTCAATTCCGATTTCCGCCGCGAAATAGGAATACGATTCCGGAACGAATCGCAGGTTTAGTTCAGAATTGGCATGAACGCCCATCCCTTTCGGGTAATACGACTGCCCAATCTGCAGCGTGCGGCCTTGGACGGAAACATCCTTTTGCGGCTCGAACTTTTCGCCAACCAGCAATTCGTATTTCAAATCGGAGAAGAAAATATCTTCCGGCGAATAAGCGTTCCAAACCAAGGCGCCGCACAAGATCGCCAATAATACAATGGAGGCGACGCGCCCCGCCGTCCATTCCTTGCGGAATTCAGTATTCGTTGGAATAGGTTGTTCGTTCATGGGGAGAGATTCGTTTTCCACGGTTATTGATCGGCTTTCTTCTCTTTTTCCGCTTGTTTTTTCACCAGCGAGCGCACTTCATCTAGAAAAGGCTTCAACTCCATGCGGTCGGCGCGCAGGCGCGCGGCCCCCGTTGTTCGCAGACCGTTCTTATCCACGGTGGGGACGGACTGGGCCATATTGGCGAAGAGCAGCATGGCGGGCATGCCATTAGTAACATACTTCGCGTTCTTTTCCTTATCTTCAATAATGGTGAATTTTCCCTGCTGCATCCCTACGGCGCTGGAAAAACCGATTTGGCTTTGGCCGTAGAGAAAAAGTACTGCCTTCTCGCCGACTTTATACTTGACGCCGGGGACGTTGACGGTGATCTTGCCGTCCGTGCCGCCGTATTGCTTCAGCACGAATTGCTCGCCGATTTTGCCCTTGATCCCTTCGGCGATTTTAAAAGTATACCACGTCGCCATCAGCCCGGATTCGGGATCCTTGGCGGATTTAATTTCCGTGCATTCGCCTTGAAAGATTGTCCGGGCGCCTTCCGTGATGGCGTCGAGCGACATCGGTTTGACGCGGTCCGCCCAAGCGCCGTGCGGCGCGGGAGCCAACGCCGTTATGAGTAAGAATCGAAGGATTGCAACCTTAAAATAACGCATTTTAGACTCCAAAAACCAACTTTCGAAATGGCTTTGTTGATCTTAAGAATATCGCGAATTCCATTCTAATAAGCGTTTTTCCTATGAGAAATTTTCACGATTAATATATTAAGTTGTTTATCTGTAATAGAGTAAATAATACGATATTTGTTGACGCGAATCCTATAATAATTTTCCTTTCCCGCCAATTTTACTATTCCATTTGGTCGAGGATTCTGAGAAAGATTTTTAATCGTTTGACGTATTTTTTTTCGATTTTCTTTAGGAATCTTCCTCAAATATTTTAATGCCGATGGATGAATATCAATCTTGTATAGCATCCAATTCGGCCTCTGCTTGTTCCCAAGGAATCCATTCTTCTTTTTTGGTTTGCGCCATGATTTTTCGCGCTTCTTCTAAATCTAGCCGGTCTTCTTCTTGCTCGATCGAAAGTTCCAATAAACGCAATGCTTCAAGCGATATTAATGCGGCCCGATCCTTTCCCTGGTATTCGATAATCACTGGTTCGCCCGCCGCAACGCGACTTAAAGCATCTTCAAAAGAGTGAGGATAGCCATTCGTCGATATCCTGTTCATGGTTTGATCGCTCCAAAAATTTCGTTCTTATTTCTCAGTTCTATTTTACTTTATAATAACTCGAATAATACCCATTAGCGAGTAATTTTTACTCCTCCCATCCATTCATCCTTTTCAATTCCGGCCAGTAGGGGCTTTTGGTGAGTTGTTTTTTAAATTCGGCGAGAAATCTCTCTTTCTTCGGCTTTTCCTTCGGCTAAACCTCGTTAAAGAACTTCCAGGCGTCGTCGCAGCCAATCAATCGCTTTACGGCGTCTGGATGACAACATAATTTTTTTCGATTTCCTGGCGAAAGGATTCGGGAAGACGCGCCCAATCCAGAATATCCACGAGTATGGGCAGACTGCTTTCGGCTAGGGCTTCCCGCAAATCGGCGAGATTCTCTTGCGGGGCGTCGAGGCGGGATGGATTGCGCAAAACGAGATCCAGATCGCTGGCGTCATGCCCTTGGCCGCTGACGCGGCTGCCATAAGCCCAGACTTCGGCATGAGGCGCATGGCGGGAGAGCAGGATTTTGAGTTCTTCCAAGTAGGATGGTTTTAGATCAAGCGCCGGCATGGCTCATCTTCTCCTCTAAGCGCTTGGCGTCCGCAATGAATTCAGGTAAAAGCGTAAGGGTTTCTTCTGCAAATCCTTTTCCATAATCGTGAGCCGTAGTGTTGCGATTGTCGCGGTAATTCAGCCAACGTTCCACTTCCTCAACGCTGAGAATTCCATGTTTAGCTGCATGGCGGAATAAATCTTTAAACATCAGGCTGTCTACGGCCTTGGGAGATGCAAAATAGGGCTTCAACGTTTTACGCAATAATTTCCCGCAAACTTCCAGCGTCAATTCAAAGCCTTTTACGGCGGAATTGCGGAATACTTCGTACTCAATGCTATCCGGTTCATATTGACGCAACAACGCCAAAGCGCTCTCCAGCGTTTGGATGCAACGATTCAAATGTTCAGTATTTATAGGCATTACGGTCTCCGATAGTGCCTTCCAAAAAGCCGCCGT
>JBFMBP010000140.1:23865-29533 GCA_040755155.1 Candidatus Omnitrophota bacterium
CAATGCTATCCGGTTCATATTGACGCAACAACGCCAAAGCGCTCTCCAGCGTTTGGATGCAACGATTCAAATGTTCAGTATTTATAGGCATTACGGTCTCCGATAGTGCCTTCCAAAAAGCCGCCGTAACTATACTTTGCGACGTATCGGATGCAGGAAAGAAAGAAAAATCGGAACGCTTTCGCGAATATCCTATTCTTATGAGCCACTTGCAAAATTCCATTATTCCTCCCCCAAACCTGGGGGAGGTTAGGAGGGGGTTGTCTTAAGTCTATTAAAATCAACCCCTCTCTAACTCTCCCCAATCTTGGGGGGAGAATTAAAAAGCGGATTTTATGAATTTTGCAAGAGCCTCCTTATTAAAAACCAAAAGAGGGAGGCCGCCAAGCCTCCCTCTTTCTTGAAATCCGCTGGACAGGCGGAATTCGTTTAATGCTTCTCGCCATAAGCGCGGATGTATTCGACGCAAGCGGCGATGTCGGTTACGTTGTTGTTCCAGTTGTATTCGTATTCCAGCGAGATGTTGCCCTGGAAGCCCTGGCGCTTCAATTCGTCCAACATTTGCTCCATGTTGCAGACGCCTTCGCCGAAATGAACGTCATGCGCTTCTTCCACGCCGAATTCGTTCATATCCTTCAGGTGGGAACTGATGATGCGGCCTTCCAGCACGCGCAGCGCCTCCAGGGGTTGCACGCCGGAACGCGCCCAATGGCCCGTATCCGCGCAGACGCCGATGCGATAGTCGAGTCCTTGAATCAGGTTGAGAACGTAATAGGGATCCCAATATTTGTAATTGGGATTGTTGGGTTGAATAGGGTGGTTGTGAATGGCGATTTTAATGTCGTATTCCTTCACCAATTTTTCAATCAGTTCCAACGAACCTTCCTCCGGTTCGGTGGTAATTGTTGGAATGCCCATGACTTTGGCGAAATCGAACACTTTGCGATCAGCGCCTTCGTCGTTTCCTAAAGCGACAACGCCGTAGTTAACCAGGCGGATGCCAGCGCGCTCCAACTTGATTTTCGTTTTGGCCCAGACGCTGGGAGGAGCGTCATGGCTGAAGGGTGTGTTGTCGTCCGGACTGAGGCGTTGGCCGGGGTAGGCTTCGATGACATGGCATCCCGCCTGCACCGCTTTGTCGATCGCTTCGAAGAACGAGAAACGGTTGAAGGAATACGCCTGCGGCCCGATGAGGAAGCCGCCAACATACAATTCCTTGCACAAAGGCTGCGCTTCGGCGGCGGGAGAAAGGTAAACCAACGGCAGCGCCGCGCCCAGCATTAGTAAGACTGCAATTCGACGAATTATTTCGCGCATAAGATTTACTCCTCTTAATATAATGGGTGATTGGCGCTTGGCGGTTATTCCTCCAAACGCGGATTATAGGATGATGCAAAATGGACAAAAAGACAATCTCTTTATAGGCGGCGACAAGGCATACGCCGCAAGTTTATTTAGGAATGGGAAGCGATTAGTAGATTACCGGATGTCGTCGCCCAAGCCCCTGTCGTCGATGCGGTTGGCGCCCAGGCTGCGCACATCGGGATATTGGCGTCCTTTTTCCGTATATAAATCGTAGACGAATTCCGATCCCCATAAATCGCGCCGAGGCAATTCTGGGGAAATATAAGGTCCTCTCCATCCCGGCGTATTGAACGATTCGGTCAAGGCTTTCAATCCTTGTTCTTGGGAGGGGTATTTTCCCGTGTCGTATTTGCGCCGTTCCAAAGCCTTGCGGTATTCGTCAAGAATTTCCCCCAAACGCCGCGTTTCCGGCGGCAGCATCATAGACGAGTCGATGGGGATCCGAGGGAGATAAAGCGCGGGTATCGCCGTGAACGGCGGGTAGGTTTTCAATGGCGGGACGATATAATCCAAATCCACCGCCAAAGGTTCCGGACTCCAGTTGGACCATTCCTTCACTTCCGCCATCAAAGCTTCCCTATTGGCTGATACCGATACGGGAACCGTATTAGAGCCGGGAGAAACTTCCAATTTATCCCCTACGGCGACGCTGTACGGCCCATCGGCCCCCCGTTGAAAATTGAGCGTCTTCTTGCCGTCGAGATAAGTAATATTCACCGCGCCGAGCTTGCCGGCGGTCTCCGCATACAGCGTTCCTTCCTGGATCACGGTTTTCACGGCGTCGATGGTCAGAAGCACGCGCTTCCAATTCGCGAGTGCGGAGCCTTTCGTCCCGATGCGGAACCAGGCTTTTCCTTGAAGCAACCGAAGGGAGACCGTATAACTTTGGATGGATTGCTCCAGTTTCAAATCATCGAAGCGGATGCGGGTTCGCGCTTCCAATCCGATTTCCCCGACTTCGCCAATGGCGAGCGTTACCCGGCTATTGGGGGAGACGATGAGAATGCTGCCCCTGGGGATAATGCCGCCTTCTTTGAGTTGGGCGCGCTTTTTTTCTTCAATGGCGCCGTAATTTTCATAAAAGTAGGCCCATCCCATGATTTTCTTGGCTTGGATAGGCACGTCCACCTGCGAGGGTTGCGATGGAATGACGAAATCCAATTGTTTTTGCAGATCGGGGAGGATTTTTCCCTCCTGAATCATGCGTTGAAGCAGCGACTGCAGGTCCGATCCCGCCGTCCCCCGATCCGCCGTCTTCTCGATGCGGATGACGTCTTCGCGGGCAACCCAAACCATCGAATTGAGAACCCGGATTTTCAAAAAACGCTTTCCCGAATCGGGAGATTCCGTTTCGGCGATCACTTCGCAACGCAGGCTGGCGCCGTCTTTCAGCGTGATGATATCTCCAGCGGCGATTGGCGAAAATCCGGCAGTGGACAAGAAAGCCAATCCGAACCATATCCGGAATAGGAAGCGAAAAGACCGTTTTCTCGTCATTTTCCCATCTCGTTATTCCGCGCGGAGCGTACTCCGGCGATGCGCTTGTTGATTAAGCTGGCGGCGTAACCCGCGCCGAAGCCGTTGTCGATATTGACGACCGTCACCCCCGCGCTGCAGCTGTTCAACATGGTCAATAGGGCGGATAGCCCCCCAAAACTGGCGCCATACCCCACGCTGGTAGGAACGGCGATGACGGGTATATCCACCAATCCCCCAATGACGCTGGCAAGCGCGCCTTCCATCCCCGCCGCTACCACGATGGCGTTGGCGGAACGGATGCGGTCAAGACGGCCAAATAACCGATGAATGCCCGCCACGCCCACATCGGCGATCTGGGCGGTCTTCGATCCGGTAAAGCGCGCCGTCACCGCCGCTTCCTCGGCGACGGGAAGATCGGACGTTCCCGCGCATATCACAAGCACGTCGCCAACCGTCTCCGATTCCGGCGGCTCTCCCAGCGTAAAGGAACGCGAACGATCGTAAAAGACCGCTTTGGGAAATTGCTTCTTTAATGGATCGATGGCCTCCGGCCGGATGCGGGTGGCGAGAACCGGATGCCCGCCTTCGATCAACCGCTCGACGATTTCGATTATGTCGTTCGTCTCTTTGCCTTGGCAGAAGACGACTTCGGGAATGCCCTGCCGCAGAGAACGGTGGTGATCGATGTTCGCAAAGCCGATATCTTCATAAGGGAAATGCTTCAACTGCGTTATAGCGTCCTCGATGGATAATTCGGACGATTGAACGCGTTGCAGCAGGCCGCGGATTTTTTCCGGATTCATCTGTCGCCGTCATCCTTCCCGTTCTTGCCAATCTCTGGAGTCTATGGTATCTCAAAATATAAAAATTATCCATTTTCCCATTTCATATTGCGCGCCTGGGAGTGCGGGCGTCCCGCCCGCATAAATAAGAAAAAAAGCCGGGACGCATCGATCCCGGCTCTTGATTCATTTCCTAAAAAAATTCATTCGTTCGCTCAATATTATTGCGAAATTTGTTGCAGCAAATCTTTCGCCTCCTGGCAGTCGGGCGATTGCTTCAGGATAATCTTCAGCGTCAATTCCGCCTGTTTTTTGTCGTCATTCGCTATATTCGTTTTCGCCTCTAAAAGCATGGCGAGGATTTCGCGCTTCTTTTCCTCGGATTGCTGCTTGATCCGATTCAATTCTTCTTTATTTTTGTCTTCCTGGGGCAGAAGCGCCAGCGTTCGTTCGGACATTTGAATCGCTTTGTCGTAGGAACCTTGTTTGAGATAGTTTCTCGCGGTTTGAAGATTGTCTTTGACTAATGTTTCTTTCTCTTTCTGGCGCTTGAGTTCGCGTTCGGCCAATTCCTTGCGCCGGATTTCCTGTTCGAGCGGATCGTTGAGCACGAGTTGGATTTTATCGCGCAGATAGAAGCAGGCGGCGTGATCGCCGACTCTCGTCAAAGCGTTTTCCGTATTGGTTAATGCGAGAGAGAAATTGTTGTTTTCGTAATTTTTCAGGGCTTCCACAGCCAGGCCGTCGGCGTATTGCATATCGGCGGCGCGGCGCTCCAATTTAGCAATCTCGTCTCGTTGTTCCAGGATCGATGACCGCAATCCGGCGACGGTTTTGTCGTTCTCGTCGCGCAGTGTGGCAATGGCGCGCTCCCGCTCCTGCTTGAGCGCATTGATCGTCGCCTGGGAGGTAACGAGAGAAATGCGGTGGCTTTCCGCCAGGGAGTTAGCCGTCTTCAGCTCTTCGTCCCGCTGGGTAAGCATGGTTTGCAAACGTTTGATATCGGTGTTTTTGCTGTTGATGACGCCTTGCAATTGATTGATGCTTTGGTTTTTCGTCGTCAGGTCCTGATTGGACGATGTCAGTTCTTTAATTTGATTTTGCAAACTGGCGATTTCTTCATTCTTTTTTTGCATGTTCGCCGTCCAACTGGCGTTCGTTTGTTCGTTTTGTTGTTTACGGGCTTCCGCCAGCGTTTGCAATTCGACGATCTTGTTGGAAAGGGCGTCAATGCCCCCAGCCGGGAAACGGGTTTCCAAGGTGAGCGCATTACTCTTCCATTTCGTTAGTTCAAGGTTGGCGTTCGTCAATTGGGTGGATAGATCGTTAACCAATTTGCCTTTAAAGTAGGCGCGGGAGGCGAAATAAACCGTTGAAAAAAGGAGAAAGGCGGCGATGACGCAGGCGGCGATGGACGTTAGCAGGAAGGGGCGTTTGCGCTGCTCCTCCACCACATCCTCTTCCATGCGCCGGGCTTTTTCGATGTTCTGATAGGCTTTTTCCGCTTCGGGATCGAGGGCGACGCAACGCTCCCAAGCGCGAATCGCTTCGCTGAATAAGCCCTTCCGAGCATAGATGGTTCCCAGTAAATTATGATAATGGGCGTTTTGGGCGGAAAGGGCCAAAGCCGCTTCCAACTGGCCGATCGCTTCGTCGAGTTTCCCGGAGTGAGCTAGCGCCAGGGCTTCGTTATAATGCGTGTTCGCCGTATCGATTACGCTTTTTACGGCGGCGAGGTCTTCGCCGCAACTCTCGCAAACCGCCGCTTCCAAAGGATTCGCCGCCCCGCAAGCGGGACAATAGATGGCGTCCATCGAACATCTCCCTTCTTATGTTACAAATTCTTCTTTAACCTAGCGCAGAGATTCGTTTTAAGTGAGCCTTTTGCAAAATACTATTATTCCTCCCCCAAGCCTGGGGGAGGTTAGGAGGCAATGCCATTAAGTTAAGGTTAATATAATTTTCTTTATCAAAAAAAGGACGCATATTAGCAAGAATTGATTGAACTTCCCCTCACCCTAACCCTCTCCCAGAGGGCGAGG
>JBFMBP010000141.1 GCA_040755155.1 Candidatus Omnitrophota bacterium
AGTTGGGATCTGCATGGATGCGCCGAAAGGATTCTCAGGCGACGCTTTCCGATCGTCAAGCGAACGGCGCCGCCCCCCTGCTCCGTCTTCTCTTTTCTAGGTAGTAAAGGTTTTTCAGCAAACCCTAAATAGAGGAATAATCGATGAGTTAAACGATATGACCCATCCTGTGATTGCAAAATGACTGAATAGGAGGCTCTCGTATCATAACTGCTGTTTGTTTTTTCTATTCTCCCTATACAGGAAATGATCTATATCATATTTATTTTAATAGACTTAAGACAAGTATCACCAAACTTACTCCATTATGGAGTGAAGAATTAAGATATTTTTACACGGATCTCTTATGATAGATATTTAAACGATAGGATTCAATTTGTTGATAGCGATGGAATGATTTTGCATCCAAAATCGAGAGGATTAAGCGGGAAATGTTCTCTTGTTTAATAAATTTTGTCCGATTATATTGGAATAGGCTTCTCTTAAATGACTTAAGAAGATGGAGAGGATATTTATTTCAGTAAAAAAACCCGTTAGGTTTTTGAGAAATTGAAGGGAGAATTCGGATTTGGTTTTCCTCTCAATAAACGTTTTTTTACTAAAAGCCCTCCCAAAAAAACTAGCGGGACTCTTTTTGCGATTTTTCCCCTCAAAATTTTAATTGAGACAAGAGTGGGGGGATATATTGACATCGGCGTAAAATTCTTTTATGGTAGCCCCGTTGATTAAAAGGAAGCCATTGAAATTGAATTTATTGAGTTGTTCTTGTTCTGTTTGATAGGGGTTATGAGGGAATTCTCGGAAAGGTGCAGTTATTATGGGGCGCCAACCAGGGGAATTCCTATCTTTGCCTTCCTTACGTGATGTTATCGGCTTTCTTGCGCGCGAGTTTTGGAAATCTGTGACGCAAGGCGGTTCCGGTGTCCGCCGGAAGAAAAACCACGAGGTTCAAGGTCAAAGAGGAAAAGGAATGCTGACTTTCCTGTTTCTTTTGAGAGAAGCCTTAGGGGTGTTCTTGAGTCATTTTTCATTTCGGCGAATTCGCATTCCTCTATTAATAGTTTGGGGTATGGCAGGAGGAATGACGGGTTATTTCATCATCGCTTACTGCAATTATTGGCCGCAACCAACTTATTCGCTTGATCTTTCTGGACTTGTACAATCTCACCCCTCCGATTTGCCGCCATGGGACGCTATAGATGGGCAGAAACCGGAAGATATTGCCGAATTAACCGGCGATATCCCTTCCGAACTGTATCCAGAATTGGCTTATATCGTTCGTGAACCTATTCTTATCGCCAATTCGGGTCTGCCTGCGGAAGCATGGGGCGACGTATTGGATAACAACGCCGCCCCCTCCATCAAACCCACCGCTTCCGTTCATATGGAAGAATCGGCGCCGGAAAAGCCTAAAATCCCGCCTGTAACGGGAATCTACCATGTCGTCAGCGCTGGCGAAAATCCTTGGGCGTTGTCTAAACTCTATGGCGTAAGTCAAGAAAAAATTCGCGATTTCAATCCCGCTCTCAATCCGAATCGCTTGATGGTTGGCGCAAAAATCTTTATCCCCGGCGCGAAAGAACTGCTGGCTTATGCCAGCAGCAACCGGTTGATTTACCCCAGAAAACCCGCCGAAATCACTTCAGGGTATGGTTATAGAAGACATCCCATCGGCGGAAACATCCGATTTCATCGTGGAATCGATTTTCGAGGTAAAACCGGCGATCCCGTATATGCCGTCTTGGATGGCGTTGTGGAAGACGTTACCAATCAACGGTACGGTTTAGGGCTGGTCGTTGTACTCCGGCACGACGACGGTTTGGAAACCGTATACGGTCATAACAGCAAAGTTCTTGTTCAGCCCGGCGCAAGAGTGCAACAAGGCGATATTATCTCCCGCGTGGGCCAGACAGGATTTTGTACAGGACCGCATCTTCATTTCGAAGTGCTGAAAAACGGGGAAAACCAAAATCCTCTTCCCTATTTGACCGGACAAAAAAATATAAGCCGCAATACCAATATCGTCAGGCGATAATCTACCAATCTTCATAGAAAAAAGGGGGTGGCAAGGGCAAGGTAGTTTTTGCCCTTGATTATAACGGGGGCTGATAGATCAAGTTTCATGAAGCGATGCGTTCCAGCGTTACGCGGTTGGCGCAGATCCCGTTTTTTTCGAATTCCACGATATTGTCCATTGTGGTTTCCGCAATTTTCCGCAATGCGTTTTCAGTGAAAAAAGCCTGGTGGCCGGTAACGATGACATTCGGGAAAGTCAACAAGCGGGCGAATACGTCATCTTGAATCACCTTTCCCGAAAGATCGCGGAAAAAAAGATCCGCTTCCTCTTCGTATACGTCCAATCCGAGATATCCGATTTTTCCCGACTTCAAGGCGCGGATGACGGCGTTCGCATCTACCAAGGCTCCCCGGCTGGTGTTGATCAACATGACGCCGTCTTTCATCTGCCTCAAAGCGCCCTCGCCGATAAGATGATGCGTCTCCGGCATCAAGGGGCAATGGAGTGAGACGATATCCGATTCCGTAAATAGCTCGGAAAGGGAAACCAATCGCAAACCGATCGTTTCCCAGCCTTCTGGTGGATAGGGATCGCTTGCGAGGAGCCGGCAGCCGAAGCCGCTCAAAATTTTTGCGACAATAATCCCGATTTTTCCCAAACCGACGATTCCCGCCGTCTTTTGGTTCATATCGAATCCTAACAGCCCTTCGAGATTGAAATTGCCTTCCCGCACCCTCGCGTGAGCGCGATGGATTTTTCGATTCAAGGTCAACATCAGCGCCACCGCATGTTCCGCAACGGAATGAGGGGAGTAAGCGGGAACCCGCACGGCTGTCAGTCCCAGCCGGTCAGCCGCCTCCAAATCCACATTATTGAATCCGGAGCAACGAAGAGCGATCAGCCGGGTTCCCTGGCTGGCAAGAATCTGTAGCGTTTCGTCGTCCAGAGCGTCGTTCACGAAAACGCAAACGGCGCCGTAGCCGTTGGCCAGTTTCGCCGTCCGGACCGACAAGCGTTCTTCGAAATAATCGATTTCGCGCTTATAGGTTTGGTTCACCGTTTCGAAGGACTGCTTGTCGTAAGGTTTGGCGCTGAAGAAGGCGATTTTCATCTTGGTTCTCCTAGCGAATTCTTATACATTGATACTTAAAACCAAATGATATTTGTATATTGGATTATTAAAAAACTCCCTCACCCTAGCCCTCTCCCATAGGGCGAGGGAATAAAAGGCGTACAAAAAATAGACGCTTCGAGAATAACCATGAACAATCAAACCAACGATCCTATTGCCGAATTTTACGATCGAAATCCAGAAAATGAATGGAATCGGCTCTTTGTTACCCCTTACCGGCAGATAGAGTTCGAAGTGATTCATTATTTTTGGAATCGCTATCTGCCGCCGCAAGGAAAGATACTCGATCTAGGCGGCGGACCGGGACGCTTAACCATCTCGCTGGCGAAAAAAGGATATAAAGTCTCTCTTGTGGATATTTCTCCAGCCAACATCGAATGGGCGCGCAAGAAGATCGCCGGTTGCGGAGCGGCGGAAAACGTCGAAAACCTCATTGTCGCCGATGCCCGGCGCTTGCCTATGTTCCATGCGGAAACGTTTGACGCCGTTTTGTGCATGGGGCCGCTTTATCATCTGGTCGATCATCGCGAGCGGCTGCAATGCTTGCGCGAATGCGCCCGCATCATGAAGCCGGATGCGCCCCTCTTCGTTACTTTACTGCCGCGCTGGAAACTTCTCCGGGACGCTTTGCGCGCAGGCGAGTTTGAAAAGGAGGCGGAACTACGAAGCGCCGCCTTAGAGGAAATCCTTCAACGCGGGTATTCGAACGCAGCCCAAATTCCACCAACTTATTTCTGCCATCCTGGCGAGTTGGCGCAATGGTTTGCGGAGAGCGGCTTCCATCTTTTGAAGATGGCGTCCTGCCACGGTTTCGCCTCTTTTGTGGACGAAAAGGTGAACGCCATCGCTCGTAACGCTTCCGCTTGGCAATCTCTAATCCGCTGGGTATTGGATTCCTGCGACGATCCAGAGGCGCTTTCTTCGGCGGAACACCTTCTGGGAATCGGCAAAAAGCGCATCAACCCATTTATGTAGGCGGATCCCCCCCACGTGGACGCCCTTCCGGCCCTATCTCTCCTAGAATAGGATGAATCGCAAAATGAAAGCCTTCATCGCGGAGAAACGCCATGATCGTGCTGCAAGACATACAAGAAGCGTACGGCCAAATAAAAAACAATATCTATCATTCCCCCTGCGCATTCAGCCAATCGTTAAGCGAGTTGACCGGAAGCAAGGTTTTTCTCAAGTTGGAAAATCTGCAAATGACGGGATCGTTCAAGGAACGCGGCGCGCTGAATAAACTGCTTAGCCTGACGCCGGAAGAGCGCCGCCGGGGCGTCATCGCCGCCAGCGCGGGCAACCACGCCCAGGGCGTCGCCTATCACGCCGCCCGCCTGGGCGGAAAGTCGATTATCGTCATGCCGGAAGCGACGCCTCTGAACAAAGTCTCCGCCACCAAGCGATATGGGGCGCAAGTAATTCTCTATGGCAAGAATTACGACGAGGCATACGACGAAGCGATTTATAAGCAGCAGCAAGAGGGACTCAATTTCATTCACGCTTTCGACGATGAAAAAGTGATGGCGGGACAAGGAACCATCGGACTGGAAATATTGGAGGACGGAATCGAACCGGAAGCGGTGATCGTTCCCATCGGCGGCGGCGGCTTGATCTCCGGCATCGCTGTTGCTATCAAGGAACAGATTCCATCCTGCAAGATTTTCGGCGTACAAGCCAAAGTAGCGCCTTCGATGAAGGTTTCCATCGATTCCAAACGGATCATCCCCCTCAAAACCGCTCCCACGCTGGCGGATGGTATCGCCGTTAAAAGCGTCGGCCATCTCACCTATCCCATCGTTCAACACTATATCGACGATATCGTCCTGGTCGATGAAGAGGAGATCGCCGCCGCGATTTTGACGCTGCTCGAAACGGAAAAAACCATGGTGGAAGGTTCGGGCGCCGCCCCATTGGCGGCGTTGGCTTATCACGATCTGCCGTTGAAGGGGAAGAAAACAGTCTTGGTACTTTCCGGCGGCAACATCGACATCAATATTCTTTCGCGAATCATCGAGCGCGGCTTAATCAAAGACGGCCGCATGGCGCGCCTGCGCATCGAACTGGTGGACCGCCCTGGCCAGTTGGCGGTGATCGCCAATTGTATCGGCAAACTCAACGCCAATATCCTCGAGGTCTACCATAACCGTTCTTTCATCAATGCGCCGATGGGCAAGGCGTTTCTCGATATAACCTTGGAAACGAGGGGCAAAGAGCACGTCGATGAAATCGTCGCCGCCTTAATTCATGAGGGATTTCCGGTGCAGAAATTATGATGGCATCGAGGTTAAATCGCCGCAGCGGGAGCTATTTCTTTTCCTTATTTTGCTTACGGACATATTCCTGATAGACCATTCCCTTGCCTGGCTCGCTATTCTCTTGCGGCGGCTTTTTTTGGCAATCGGGGCAGACTGTATATTTTACCTGTTTGATGGGAGGCACTCCGGCGAGCCATTTACCCTCCACGAGAACCCGATGGCAATGTTGACATACGATAAACATGAACGCTCCCGCTTAGCCGTATTTGGATTTTTGTTTATTATACAAGAATATAAGCCTAAGAAAACGTACATTAAATATATTTTTTTGTTTGCGTTGTAAAATCAGCCGCGTCGAATGATTCAAAGCGCCTACGAGAATAATCGATCGCAGCCGGAAAGGTTTCTCCATGAAAAGGAAATTCATTTCAATGATTGCAATGGTTCTATTCGCCGCCATCTTCAACGGCTCCGGCGCAGCAACTTTGCCATCGTTTCCTACAAGATTTCTCTTATTCGATCCGGTTTTGGATTTCAATAAGCTGGACGATCGGAGGATAATTTCCATTCCTTTCGTTATCGGCGATCGGTATCAAGACCCGATTAAGCCTTATCCCTATCGGGAAACATTGGTCAATTTCGAAAACAAAACGGCGGGAATTAATCTCGCTGGAACTCTTACTTCCCCTTTTTCGGGAGGACCGTTTCCAGCAGTGGTTTTAATCAGCGGATCGGGAGCGCAGGATAGGAACGAGGAAATACTGAATCATCGGCCTTTCCTGGTCTTGGCCGATTATTTAACCCGTCATGGAATCGCCATTCTCCGCTACGACGATAGAGGATCATTCGAATCGACCGGCGACATCATGACGGCTACAACGGAGGATTTCGCCGACGACGCCTATTCCGGCGTTCAATATCTAAAAACGCTGCCCGAAATCGATCCTTCGCGCATCGGTTTAATCGGCCATAGCGAAGGGGGGATGATCGCGCCGATGCTCGCCGCCGCCCACCCGGAAGAAATCGCCTTTATCGTTTTAATGGCGGGACCGGGCGATCCGGCTAAAAAGGTTTTGTTGGATCAAGGCGACTTAATCGCCCGAGCAAGCGGATATCCCGAATATGAAATTCAACGAATGCATTCCATGAAAGAAAAAATCATCCAAATCGTTCTTGAGGAACCCGATGACGCCGCCGCCAAAAAGAAAATCCAAGCCATCGTCGATCAGACCTATCCCGAATTAAGCCGCTACGACCGCCTCCTGCTAGCGCAAGAATTCTATGTTTACCTTATTCCCTGGATGCGTTATTTTCTTGCTTTCGATCCTAAAGATTATTTGACGAAGGTTAAATGCCCCGTTCTCGCCATTAATGGGAGCAAGGATTTGCAGGTTCCCGCCGCCAGCAATCTGCAAACGATTGAAAAATTCTTGATAGAAGGCGGGAATACTCAATACGAAATAAAAGAATTGCCCAACCTCAACCATTTATTCCAAACGGCGAAATCCGGTTCGCCCAACGAATACGAATCCATCGCAGAAACGCTAGCGCCTGTTGTATTGGATGTGATTAAGGATTGGATCGTAAAAACCGCCGCGAAATTAGATGTATATGAATGGATGATTCATTAGGATGTAAATTTGATTTTACGATTTTGGTTATTTTCTGTATAATAGAATCTATGCAATAAGGAAAGGAGATAAGAGATGAATCCATCGAAAAATACTCATCTCGTCACCCGGCGGACGGCGATCAAAGCGGGAGCGGCCGCCGTTTCCTTTCTTCTCTCTCCGCCCGGGTTCGCGGCGGCGCAAAGCGGCCAAGAGAAGCCGCACATTCTCTTTTTGATGGCGGATCAATTTCGCGGCGATTGCCTAAGCGCCGATGGACATCCCGCCGTGAAAACGCCCAACCTGGACCGTATCGCCAGCGAGGGGATTCTTTTCCGCCGCGCCTATTCTTCCACCCCCACTTGCACTCCGGCGCGTTCGGCCATCCTCAGCGGCCTCTCGCCTTGGCGGCATGGAATGCTGGGATACGGCCAAGTCGCGGATAGGTATAATCCGGAAATGCCGCAGGCGATGCGCGACGCCGGTTACTATACGCTGGGCGTCGGCAAGATGCACTGGCATCCCCAGCGCGCACTGCACGGTTTCCATCAAACATTGCTCGAAGAATCGGGGCGTGCGGAATCCGTGGATTTCCGCAGCGACTACCGCAGCTGGTTTTATTCCGAAGCTCCGAACCTCAATCCCGACGCCACCGGCATCGGCTGGAACGACTACCAGGCCAAGCCTTACGAACTGCCGGAAAATTTTCATCCCACGCATTGGATGGGAGAGACGGCGATTCAGTTTTTGCAAACTTACAATCAGCCGCAACCGTTCTTTCTTAAAGTCTCCTTCGCCCGCCCTCACAGCCCCTACGATCCTCCCGAACGTTTCATGAAAATGTTCGCCGACGCGCCGATCCCCAATGCCGTCGTCGGCGAGTGGGCGGAACGCCACGCCTTGCGCGGCCAAAAATTGCCCGACAACACGTGGCGCGGCGATCTGGGCGAGGAGCAAGTCCGCCGTTCGCGGCAGGGCTACTACGGCTCCATCGCCTTCATCGACGAACAGATCGGACGCATTCTGGAAGCCTTGGATAAACGGGGATGGCTCGACCGGACGTTGATCGTCTTCACTTCGGATCATGGCGACATGACCGGCGATCATAATCTATGGCGAAAATCCTATCCCTACGAACCTTCGGCGCGCATTCCCATGCTGATGCGCTGGCCTGCGGGGCTGGCGCCGGAAAAGCGCGGGCGGACGCTCGATCATCCCGTCGAACTGCGCGACCTGCTGCCGACTTTCTTGGACGCCGCTTCCGTAAAGGGCGATTTCCATCTCGATGGGGACAGCCTGCTCAAACTGGCGCGGGACGAGAACGCGGCGTGGCGGAAATTCATCGACCTCGAACATGACGTTTGCTACAGCCCGGAAAACCATTGGAACGCCCTCACGGACGGACGCTATAAATACGTCTTCCACGCCCGCGACGGCGAAGAGCAACTCTTCAACCTAACCAACGATCCCGGCGAAACCCGCGATCTCGCCCTCAATCCCGCCCATCATGGCGAATTGCGCCAATGGCGCAACCGCATGATCGAACACTTGGCGCAACGCGGCGAAGAATGGGTAAAGAACGGAACCCTGGTCCTGCGCCCGAAGAACCATCTCTACTCGCCGAACTTCCCGGCGCGGAGCTAGCGTAGGGAAATAGTAAGGCTCTTTTTATTATACTCAACTGAAATGAAGATATATATGTATTTTGGGCGATAGATAGGGAGTATAATTCCATAGAGAGGTTTTACGATTATGGCGGATAATGCGATTCATATTTCCGACGCCACCTTAAAAAAACTCTCCACATTGCGTCAAAGCGAAGAGGATAGTTATGATGCGGTTATCTCGCGCCTGTTGAACGATGTCGAGGAAGATGTTCTTTCTCCATCCGACATCGCCGACATAAAAAAAGGATTGGATGATATAAAAAGGGGAAGGACTCAAACTGAAGAAGCCCTGCTAATAGAGTTTGGCGTAGATGCGTAATGTTCAACGTAGAATATTCCGAAACCGCCGCCAAGTTCTTAAGAAAACTTGATCGTCAGGATGCTAAGGCAATCCTGTTGAAGGTTCGCAGCATAAAAGAAAATCCTTATGCGCATGTAAGAAGACTGAAAGGGACGCCGCTTTTTCGTCTTCGCGCCGGGAAATATCGAATCATCATTAATTTGGGAAAAGAAACTATTTTTGTCGTGAGCATCGGCAAACGCGATTCGGTATACGATGATTTGTAATATTACTAAGCCTTAAGCCTCAATACCCCCGCGTATAAAAACCGTCTTTGGAACTGTAGAGAATCCCGCCGTTGCTGACGATTCCGTTGGAGCAATGGTATTGCGGCGGCGAGCCGATGTAATAGCCGTTGGAGGCGTTTATAGGGCCGCAGCCGCGGATCCAATATTCTCCCCGCGAAATTTCATTGCAGAAGCACTCTTCCCACGTGTCCTTTGGATCGCAGGCGTAGTAGGAGTACTCGTCTTTATGCTGAAATCTGGAGGGATTGGCGTTGTAATCGACGATGTGGGCGGGAGGGATGAAGGGGTCTTTGGGAATTTGGCTGAGATAGGCCGCCGGACTGGTGAGTGGAGCGTAAACCTCGCGCATGTGGCGGTCGGGGCCGCCGTTGCCGTAATCGGAGCCGATGCCGACGCTATTGAAAACGGTTACGATGCGGACGTAGCCCCATTTGTCGTAGCCGCCTTTCGTATCCACTAACAGGCAGCCCGTATCGGCGCGCAGGCAATCGACGGCGGTGGCCAGCGTCTTGATATTGGCCATCGACGCGGCCACCCGCGCGCGCATCAACGATCCTTGCAGCAAGGGAATCGCAATGGTGGCCAATATGCCGACAATGAGGATGACAATGAGCAGTTCGATAAGCGTATAGGCGGTTTGCTTCATGTTATCTCACTCGTGTTAAGCACACTATATTCCCTCGCCCTCTGGGAGAGGGTTAGGGTGAGGGAGTTTTTTAAATTATGAAACCGTATGTCATAAAATACTATGAAAAATTAATGGCGTTTCCTATTGTTTCCATCACTCCTTCCAAATTGGTTAATACATCGTTATTTCAGAAACGTAATACGCGTATTCCTTGTTCCTCTAAATATTGAGATCGTTCTTTATCATAGCGCATCGTATTCGGTTCCGCATATTGCCCGCCATCCAATTCGATAGCCAATTAACCCTCTCCCAAAGGGCGAGGGAATGGAAATGCGAAATATAATTATCTCACTCGTGTATGGCGCAGTCCCGTATAACCGCAAGAGTGGGGAGAACGCCGGGGATATCCCAGATTTGAGCATAGTTATTGGAAATCGTCAAAAGTCTTTGCTGGTCGGGCGATAGATCGGCGTCAATGAAATTATTCCAACTGTTTGTATCGTATGGTTTCAGCGAATAGACGATGTTGCCTTCCAAATCCCATATACGAATTTCATTTTTATTAGAACCATGCCAAGTTAAATTCGATACGGTTAGAATATGTTTTTTATCGGGCGTATAGACGGCTTTTTCCACCCAGGTATCGTCGTGTTTGAACTGTCGAATCAGTCCGCCTGTTTTAACGTTCCACAACGCCGCCGTACCGTCCCAACTTCCCGTGAGCAATTGTTGGCCGTCGGGAGAGAATTGGACGCTAACAACGGGAAAGCCGTGTTGGATGCGGACAAGTTCCGTTCCCGTTTGACGGTTGAAGATGCGCGCCGTTGTATCCCACGTTTGGCCGGTATCCGGGTCGCCTTCCCCCGCGCCAGTGGCGACCAGCGAACCATCTGGAGAGATGGCGACATCGCGAATCGTTTTGGGATGTCCAACGAAGTCTTGCAAAATCTCTCTCGTATCCATATCCCGCAGAATCGCATCCATTCTATAGATAGAAACAAAGGTTTTTTCATCCGAGGAAAGAGCAATGGACATGCAAGCTGGGAGACCTGGCCAGTAGTATTTCGATTCCAGGTCTTCTGTAGGAATGTTGAAATAGATTGGAATCGACCAGATCGGCGTCCAGGCTGAGGCGTCCCAAAAGATAAACTCGCGGCCGCTGGCGCTAAGAGCGTTCTTTCCCTCGGCGGTAAAAACGATTTTCCTAACGCCGTCAGTATGGCCGATAATCGAGCGCAATGGCTGGCCGGTTTCGGCGTCCCATTGATGCATATAAACGTATTGTTCCGGATCGACAACAGTTTGCATAGTTCGGAAAAGAGTATCCCAATGACCGGTGATGACGCTTTTTCCGTCGGGTGAAAAGACGCCCTTCAAAAATCGCTCGGGAAAAGCGTCGATCCGTTCAATCTCCTCTCCCGTTTCGACATCCCACAAGTGTACCAAATTGTCTTCGTTTTGAGTGAGCAGGCGTTTGTCATAGGCGTCGGTTTTAAAATATATAAAAGGGAAACCTAAAACCGGCGTGTCTAGTCTTCTAGCAATTCCTGTAGCGACATCTATAAAAAAAATCTCGCCGCTTCCTAACTTGGAAACGATGAGGATATTTTGCTGAAACCGCGAGAACTTCATTTCATTGAAATACTGCAATAAGAGACGCTGTCCAGTCGCATAGTCCATAAAATCAGAAAACGCATAAACCGCCTCGCCCGTTTCGACATCGAAGACTTGGATTTGTCCGGTTTTAGCGTTTTCCGTCGCCATCCATTTTTCGTCTTTGGAAAAAGTGATATCGCTGTAATCTCTACTAAAAAGACGCACGACTTCGCCCGTTTCGTAATTCCACACGATGGGTTGAGCATTATCGGAAAATTCTGCGCCCACCCAGCGGTTATTAGTAGACATTTGACCACTTATGGGGCCGTTAGTGGGATCGGTTAAAGAAGGATCGGATAGCGTTTTTACGATCTTTCGGCTCTCCAAATCGTAAACCTCAACTCTATTATAGAAAAAAGATAAGACTTTTTTCTCGTCGGGTGAAAAAACTCGCGCATAGCGAAGATCGGGGCTGTCGTTTTCGTAAAGCGTCTTTTTGGAATCGACTTCAATGATTTTGAACGATTCGCCCTTTCTTATCGCCAGCTGCTTGCCGTCCGCCAGGAACTGAATCGGACTGTAACCCGAGTTTTTATCGAGCAATAGCGAAGGTTCGGGCGGATTTTTCGTTACGTCCCAAAGCAGATAACCAAATAGACTGTTGGTGATAATCCTATCCCCTTGCGGCGACAATAAAGCCGAACCGGGAGACCCTAAACCCAAGATAAGTTCGCCGGAGTCGCCGCGAAGCGGGTAAAAATCCAAGGCGAATGTACAATTTATAAACAATGAGTTAGCAATGGTTAGGGTGAAGAGAATTAAATGAACAGTAATATACATCATGAACATTTCTTTACACCGATAGCCTATTGTGAAAACCATGAATAACGCCTATTTTAACTTAAATTGATCATAATCGAATATCAACTAAAAGTAAATAGTTTTTTTTCTCATTATCAAAAAAATTGCAATTTAACGAAATTCTAACTTGACTTAAATGATCTATCGCGCTAAATTAAACTCAGGCGTGAATTATTGAGGATTTTTTAAGGGGTATGGCGGCATGGTTCGGTTGTAAGGCGCTTATTCCATTAATTTGTTGTTAATCCGGCAGTTCAGAGAAGAGAAATATGAGTAAAAACAGGAAAGAAATTTTTGCTTCTCTCTTTTTCTCTCGTCCCGTTTGGCTGGAAGAGTTAATAACTATTTGTATTTATTCGTTTTGCGTTATTATAACGTTATCCTTTGGTAAAGCTTATGCGCAAAGCATCGGCGATATTCCTACTCTTTCCTTAAACCAGTCTCTCGTTACTTTGGTTTTTCCGCAGCGAGAGATTCGCAATTTTGTTTCGATTGCCGAAGAAGAAACTCCTCTAACTGGCGATGCGGTTGCGGCAGGAAATGTTTTTTGGTATTTTGTTCAAAAATATACGGATTATACCGAGAAGGATAAAACCGAAGTTATTGGTTATCGTTGGAATGAAAACGCGCTCCGGCTGGAAAAAACGGGTGGACTAGCGTTGCCGAATTATTTTTATGCGCGGCCGTCGGGACAGATCGTCCGCGCTTTACATTATGGACTGGAAACGGGTAATGATCGTTTCCTTGCCGTTACAGCACTGGATATCCGTTTCCCGAAGGGATTCTATTCGCCGGAGAATATTTCCCCCGAAGGCGGCCTGTATATTGTGGACGTCTCTTCTCCTCAATCGCCTGCATTGGCTTATCATATACCCGCCGTCGATGCAGGAGGGACGAGCCTGATTGGAAATAGGCTATTCGCCAGAATCGCCTTGCTGGACGGGGATTATCAAAATGATTATATGGCATGTTACGATATGGAGAATCTCTATGCGCCTAGGGAATTATGGAGAGTCCCCGTCGATCGTTACTATTATTGCGCAGACATTGATTCGAACGATTCTTCCATTCTTTATGCCGGCGGCTCTAGCCTTTTGGTTTTGAAATTCGATGACGATAGCGTGGAAATAATAGCGAAATGGGAATTCCCGATTCCCGTTGGAAATATTTTCTATTTAAAAGCTTATCCGAATTACCTTCTGCTCGGCGGCGCGCTTGACAATTCCACCTTAACCTCACCTGGATTTTCCCGCGTCTTGACGCACGCCATTTCCCTTGACCAACCGGCGCAGCCAGGAACCGTTCGATCCGCGATTTTGCAATCGAGAGAAAATGCACACACGACTTTTACCAATATGTACGGCTTTCCATCGAATGTCATAGTGAATACGGCGGGCGAATGTCCCGGATTTTTTTCTTTGCATTTTGGGGAAGACGCTTCTATCGAACCCATAGCCTTTCATCCTACGAAAAGCAGTATGTCATCCATTCTCTGGAACGATTTTTTGTTTTTCGGCGCAAAGCCTGTAAACATGATCTCCACGGCGCAATTTTTCGATGCGGCTATACCATGCTGGGAATTCTACTGAAAAAGCGCGTAATCTCGGGAGCATGAACCATGTTCGGCAAGAATGTAAGTTTTACGATGGTGGAATTGCTGGTATGCGTCGCCGTATTGGCTATTCTGACCTTGCTATCGGCCAACATATTCGTCGGCGCTAAAATCCGGGCGGAGGCGGTCCGCGTGCGAGCGGATTTCCGAATCGTAGGCCAAGCGATAGAAACATACATTTTGGATTGCTCCGTCAAACCCTTCTTTCCTCTTTTTACCCCTTTCGCGTCTCTATCCTGTTATGTAAATTCCATGCGCCAACTTACAACGCCCTT
>JBFMBP010000142.1:0-11509 GCA_040755155.1 Candidatus Omnitrophota bacterium
GCATGATCCGCGGCGAAGGCGGCATCGCCGTACGCGCCATGGGCGAATCGAAGGTGATTTTAAAGCCGCCGTATACCGTATCTGGCGAGGATTACGTCGTCCTTGATCCTAAAAGCAGCATCACCACGGCGAAAAAAAGCAATGATGAGTGATGAATGATGAATGATGAGAACCGTAGGGTGGGCTCAAAGCAAAGCGTAGCCCGCCAGAGGCGACGCGGTGATTAGCCCACCTACCGAGGAAAGGTTGTCGGCGATTGCAGGAAGAAAACGAAGTATTTCAGAAGAGCATGTTTATAGATCCGTCTCGTTTATATTGAATATAACAATTGATGAGTCATAAAACGCGATCCATCTTACGATCACAAGGGCAGAAAAAACCTTGCCCTTGCCACCCGTCCACCCGTCGAATTCCGTTCCGCTCGCCTAGCGCCGTTTTCTTGGATATAATCTCTTTTTCAATTTTTATGAATCTGGATGAAGCATATTCAAAATGCTTTTATCCTGGTTATCCTTTAATCCTGACCATCCTGATTCTGACAAACTACTTTAAGCAAGGCAATTTATAATGAAAAAAGCGAATGCGATTAGCGGTTTTCCCGAATGGCTGCCGGAGCAGCGTCTGATCGAATTGCAAATCCTCGATCGAATCCGCGCGAAATTCGAGTTGTTCGGTTTTACTCCTATAGAAACCAGAGCCGTGGAACCCTTGGAACAGTTGCTGTCCAAGGGGGAGACCGATAAGGAAATTTACGCATTGCGCCGTCTTCAGGCGGCGGGCGAGGACGAAGAATCCGAGTTCGGCTTGCATTTCGATTTGACCATTCCCTTAGCGCGGTATGTATTGCAAAATCAAGGATATCTCAATTTCCCGCTCAAACGCTATCAAATGCAGAAAGTCTGGCGCGGCGAACGGCCGCAGGAAGGGCGTTACCGCGAGTTTTACCAAGCGGACATCGACGTGATCGCCGCTGGAGAATTGCCGCTGCATTTCGACGCCGAAATGCCTTGGCTGCTGCATGAAACGCTGCAATCGCTGCCCATTCCTCCCGTGCGCATTCTGATAAACAACCGCAAGATTCTCGAAGGTTTTTACCGTGGCTTGGGAATCGAAGACGTACAGGCGACGCTGCGCACGGTGGATAAATTGGATAAGGTGGGGGAAGAGGTCGTACTCGCCATGTTGATCGACGGCGTCAAATTGGAAAAGCCGGCGGCGCAGAAATGCTTGGAAATCGCCCGCATCCGCGAGAGCGATTCCTCCTTCGCCGATAAAGTCCAGGCGTTGGGCGTACGCAACGAGTTGTTGGATGCGGGGCTGCATGAACTGACGTTTGTGATGGATTCGCTGCAAACGCTGCCGAAAGGCTCTATCGTCGCCGACCTGCATATCGCGCGCGGCCTCGATTATTACACGGGAACGGTTTACGAAGGCTGCCTGGAAGGGCACGAATCTCTGGGCGCCGTTTGTTCCGGCGGGCGCTATGACGATCTTGCCTCATCGGACGGCAAGAACAAACTGCCCGGCATCGGCGTCTCTATCGGCGTTACTCGCATTTTGGGCTATCTCTTCGGCAAGAATCTACTGCACGCCAGCCGCAAAACCCCTTCTTGCGTTCTCGTCGCTTTGCCTTCGGAAGAAAAGCGCGCCGAGGCCAACGCCGTCGCCCGCCTTCTGCGGAAACGCGGGATATGTTGCGAAGTATTCCATCTGCCTCAGAAATATGGCAAGCAGATTCGCTACGCTGAACGATTGGGCATACCATACGTTTGGTTTCCGGAAGGGCAGGAATCAAGCGCCCATGAAGTGCGCGACATCCGTTCCGGCGAGCAGACGCCCGCCGATGCGCAAACCTGGACGCCGCCGGTAGAGGATTTATCCGTCAAGGCGGATTTTGGCGAAGCGCCTGTATAATACCAACCTGCAAAGAGATTGTTGCTTTTTTTATTCCTCTCCCAAGATTGGGAGAGGTTAGGTGAGGGTTGATATTATTAGATTTATCATTCCCTCACCCTAACCCTCTCCCAGAGGGCGAGGGAATTTATAAGTAACAATCCTAACGCAGAGTAGTATAAGTCAATCGCCGGGTGGCAAAGGCATGGCGAAGCCTGCCTTTGATCTTTGAAGCGTGTTCTATAGGGGAGGCTTAAAGCAAAACGCTGCTTGCATTTCTTCAGAGACAAGCGGGTATAGCGGGTATTACGACGCGAGAGGCGCCCTTTGAGTATGGAGGCCGCATTCGGTTTTTTCGCGGCCTGGCCAACGGCCGTCGCGGTCGTCTTCTCCCTGGCCCGCCGGACGGGTGCAGGGAGCGCAGCCGATGCTGCGGTAGCCTTGGCCGTGCAGGGGATGCTTGGGTAGATTATGATTTTTTATGTAATCCCATATTTCTTCCCGCCGCCAATGCAGCATGGGATGGATTTTAAGAATACCTGACGGTTCGGCTTCGACGACTTTCAACTCTGCGCGGCGGGAGGTTTGATCCCGTCGCACGCCGCTGATCCATCCTAACGCATCTTCCAACGCCATACGCATCGGCTTTACTTTATTTAGATGGCAGCAAAGATCGGGATTCACGCTGTAGAGCGGTGATTCCTGAGCGATATCGCTCTGCGAACCAGCGCTTATAGGTCGAATAGTGCGGATTTTCAATCCGAAGGCTTTTTGCAATTCGTCGCGGAAAGCCAAGGTTTCGGGAAAATGATAGCCAGTATCGAGAAAAAGAACCGTCATCTGCGGGCAGACTTGGGACACGATATGCAGTAGGGGAACGCTCTGCGTCTGAAATGAGGAACTGACGAATACCCCCGTTCCCAACGTTTCCCATGCCCATCGGAGAATCACTTTCGTGGAAGCGCGCTCCAATTCGTCCCATTCCGGATGGCGAAAAGCGTCCGAGCTGGCTTCAATGAGAGCGGCGTTGTTTTGATTCTCGTTGAATTGCATCTTGCATTATCCTCTTTTCCGCGTTCCCAATGGAAACGAATCACCATTCGATATAGCTTAATTCAACATGTAGGGTGGGATCAAAGCGAAGCGTAGCCCACTATCGACGGTTCACCATTCGATATAGCCCAACTCGGCAAGCTTGTTGAGGATTTTTTGCGCGCTTTCTTCCGGAGTTTCCTGTTGAGTGTCGCATATTACTTCCGGATGCAGCGGTTCCTCGTAAGGATCGGAGACGCCTGTAAATTGCTTGATCTCGCCGCGGCGGGCTTTTTCGTACAATCCTTTCACATCCCGCCGTTCGCATTCTTCCAGCGAGGCTTTGACATAAACTTCGATGAAATCGCCAATGGTTCGCCTGATTTCGTCCCTGATTTCGCGATAGGGTGAGATGGCGGCGGCGATAGCGGCGACGCCGTTTCTGGATAAGAGATGGCAAACGAAGCCAATCCGCTTGATATTCGCATCCCGGTCTTCTTTGGAAAAACCCAATCCCTTGCTGAGGTTGGTGCGGACGACGTCTCCATCGAGAATTTCGTGACGAACGCCGCGCCGGATGAATTCGCGATTGAGAATAGCGCTGATAGTACTCTTTCCCGCGCCTGATAAGCCGGTAAACCAAATCGTAAAACCTTTATTGAGGTTCGAACGGGAATCCGCGACGGACTGAGGAGCTTCGAGGATTGCGTACATTGGGTGAATGATCCTTTCGAAGAATTTATAAAGTAATCGATATTTTTTATAGTATATAAAGTATATAGAATATGTCAAGGATATTTTTTAATTTTTTTAAATTTTTTTTGGGGGGGAGGATTATCATGAAAGATGATTGGTTAAATTCAACTAAATAAAGGTGTTGCTAGTCGCTTAGCCGCTTATGGATTGGCGTTATTCTTTAGGATCGCAAGAAGGGAAATGGATGTTAATCATTTCTTTTTACCTAAATTGGTGAAGAAAATTCGTTTCACAAGTCATTGTTTTCAATTAAATAGCCACTCGCCGCTCATTACGAATCACTGTTTTTTTAAAATTCTTCTTTAGTTTCTAAAAAGATGCCCGATTCCTTCATTTTTCGTACTAGGGCGGTTTTTTCATGGGGATCGGATAGTTCAAGAACAGTATCCGTAATCGGTTTTATTTTCGATCCACCGGCGATGCGCACTCGACCAGCCGTATTGGCGTCGGGACAACGAATGATGACGGCCGTACGCATGGATATATTGCGGCAGGAATTGAACCATTCGTTGATTTCGAATTGGACGTTGCCGGGAATTTCCTTGATGGAGAATTTATGCAAATCCTCCGTGACTTGTTCCAGCGATAAACCGGTGGCGGCGGCTTTGATAATGGATTTTTTGGTGATCTGAAAAACGTTGCCCAGCCGTCTCCCGATGCGTTCGGCGAAGCGTCCGATGACCGCTTCCGCCTGGGGCGAAGGAGCGAGAAAAACGACGTCGAAGTTGGGTTGGACGACCACTTGAAATTGTTCTTCCTGGGCGAGTTGGAAATCGTTTGCGGCTTCGAGCAAATAACGGCCAGGCTCCATCATGGCGAAGGCGAGCTTTCCGTCCTTCATCCTCCCGGCCGATGCGCCCCCAAGCGTGATCAATCTCAATACGACGAATCGAAAAAGCATTTCCCTCCACGCCGCTTCTTTTTCCTCGTCGGTATTGGCGAACCGGCGCAAGAACGAGTAATCCGACGAATCGTGTTTTTGATCTGTAGGACGAAGAAAAGGATTGTTTTGAATCTCGTGATAATGAGTGAAATCGAAAAGCGAGTAGAATCGCCCGGTTTCCAATTCCAAAAACAATTTGACCAATTCGCTGGGTATAATGCACTTTTGATCGTAATAAAGAATATGATTAGACATGGGAATGAATTCGAGTTTGTAGTTGTGGGAAAATTTGGCATCTGGTTTTGGCCGGACTTTTCGATAAGCGTCGAGTATGAATCGAAGGCGTTCCTTGGAAGATTGGGCGAGCCAATGGTTTCCCTTTTTGTTTATTTCCAGTCGAAGGTCTTTGCCCGATTCCCCTTTATAGTCGGTAAAATCGAGGGTATGGAGTAAATTAAGAGCGAACTGAATGCGAAATTCCGGCGGCAGCGTTAACGGAATCGTCAACCAATCGGGAAGCGGCAATAAAATCGCTTTGAGTTGTTTTTCGACCTTGGCGAAAATCCCGCAGTCTTGGCCCCGAAGGCGAAACGGTTCGGAAGCGCATTCCACGAGAATATGCGTCATGTCTTCCATAAGGAATGGTACATGCAGCGTTTCTTCCGGTTCGACGGGCTGCGGCGGCGTGGGCGGTTGGCGGTGAAGGCGATTGGCGATTCCCGGCCATATCCAAAGAACGGGATCCATAGATACGTCGACGGCGGCGTAAAACAGCAGGTAACGCAAACCGGCTTTGATGGTTTGTGCTAGTTCCAGCCGGTTTTTTATACCTGAGAATTCGTACATATCCTTAAAAGCAACCGGTTCTGTTCGCTCCATCAAACGTTTGAGCAGATTTTTCGTCGATTGAAAGATCGTGGGGGAAATGAAATGCCCGTTTTCCCGATACGTTAGCCGGCTCCGTTCCCATTGTTCCAAAGTATTCGTTTTCAAAAAATTTTGCAGCCATTGTACCGACGTTGCTTCTTGAAGAAGGCGATTGTCGGCATTCCAATAGTATGAACGATCGTTTACCAAGCGTTCTCTTTCTTCATAAGTGAAATGCGAGTCCAAATAGAGTCTGAGATTTTGAGTGGATGGTTCGAGAATAATGGGATTAAAGGCTATTGAGCGTATGATGCGGCGCATGAGAGCATATTTTTTCTCAACTTTAACCTTGCGCCCGTCGGCGGAATCAAGTATAAAACCGGACTTTCTTAGAATTGGAAGCTCTTGTCCGAATAGTTCCGGCGCCATTAAAACGTTCATTTCCGTTTTAAATACGAATACTTGGCGGGCGGATGGGGGCAGAGAATCCCAAGCGGGAAGCGTTTGAAAAAAATCGAGCCAATTAATGTCGAATTGTTTCATGTTTAGTAACCTCGATATGTATTTTCAAAAAATGAAATACATATGGGAAGCCGAATATTAAAGCCGCTTTTCGATTTCGCTCAGGATGCGGCGGGACATGACTTCGTCGCCGAAGATATTGATGCGGATGCGGATTTCCGTCGCGTTTTCGGACAGGCTTTTGAGATTGATGTAGATTTTTTTATCGTCCGATCCGATCGCGTAAATGCGTCCCGTCAATTCGTCCTTGTTGTCTTCCTGGATGTGGAATTGCATATCGCCGCAGGTTTTGATCGTCGCCATCCAGACTTTGGAGATGGGGATGTCTTCTTCTGTTTTCAATTCGCCCTGAACGAATGCGATCGATCCGGCGCCCGCCGCTGCGCCTCCGGCGAGCAAAACGCCTGCGCATCCGGCGCCGATGAGCGAAAGGACGGCGCAAGCAAAGAGAAGGGAATAGGTTTTATTCATAGCGATCCTGCCAATTCAATAGAGAGTGAAATCCTATACAATCGATTCGGTTTCATTTTAAATTCGCGCATCGGCTTGTAAACCACGGCGGCGAGCGAAACGATTTTTCTTCGTGATGCGGCGATCGCTGAAACGAGGCTTTTTTCTTCATGAATTTTAACAATAATCCTTACGTTTTATCCATAGACGCAGGCACATCTTCCGTTCGCAGCATGCTCTTTGACGCTTCGGGGCGCGAGGTGGAGGGAATCGGGACGCGAATCCCATACGCCTTGACGAGGACGGCGGACGGCGGCGAGTTTATTGACCTCGACGAGTTTTTCCAAATTGTTTTGCAGGCTATCGATCAAGCCGTCGAAGAGGCTCGCAAGAAATCAATCGCCATTACAGCAGTGGCCTGCTGTACGTTTTGGCATAACGCTGCGGGTGTGGACGCGCAGGGGAACGCCTGCACTCCACTTTTGAGTTGGAGCGACGTTCGTCCTGGCGCCATGCTTCCGCGATTGCGCCAACGGCTCGACGAGAAAGCCTATACGCGGCGAACGGGCTGCCCTTTGCATGCCAGTTACCTTCCGGCGAAAATTCTATGGCTGCGCCAGGAAGCGCCGGAAGCGGCGAAGCGCGCGCGTTATTGGATGTCGGCGGGCGAGTATTTTTATTATAAAATTTTGGGAAAAAAAGTCTGTTCCTATTCGATGGCGTCGGCGTCGGGATTATTGGATTCAATCCGTTGCGTTTGGGACGAGGAGGCGTTGGCAGCAGCCGCCATTGAGCCGGAGCAATTGTCCGCTCTATGCGATGCGGCGGATGGACAGCGGGGAATGGCGCCGGAGTTTGCGCGGCGCTGGCCAATGTTGCGGGATGCCGTATGGTTTCCGGCGCTGGGCGATGGGGCGTGCAGCAATATCGGCGGCGGCTGCGCATCGCCGGAACGTTTCGCGCTGATGGTGGGAACGTCCGGCGCGTTGCGAGCGGCGTGGCGCGGGGCGTATCGCGAATCGCCAAATGGATTGTGGTGTTATCGCATCGACAAGACGCGGCCTATCCAAGGCGGTGCGCTCAGCAATGGCGGCAACCTGTTCAAGTGGTTGAAGGGCGCGTTGAATTTGCCGCCAATCGTGGAACTTAACGAGCGATTGCCAGCGCTGCCGCCGGACGGGCATGGCTTGATGTTCCTTCCCTTTCTGTCCGGCCAGCGCAGCCCGCGATGGAATCCTGATAGCCGGGGAACGCTGCATGGCTTGCGTCTATCCACCCAACCTATTCAAATTCTTCAGGCGGGATTGGAAGCCGTGGCCTACCGATTTAAATTGATCCACGATCTTCTAGCGCCGAATTTTCCGCCGGAGCATACGATCATTGCTACCGGCGGCGGATTATTGAAATCGCCAGCGTGGATTCAAATCATCGCCGACGTTCTTGGCCGTCCGGTCAGCGTTTCCCATGTCGCCGAAGCCTCCAGCCGGGGAGCGGCGCTTATGGCGTTGGAATCGCTGGGGGCGCTTCGCGACGTTGCGGAAGCCGATCCTATGCTTGGCGAAACGTATTGGCCAAACATGAAGGCGCATGAAATCTACCAGGCGGCGTTGAGACGCCATCTCGATTTGGAAAAGAAAATGATGAATGATGAATGATGAATGATGAATGAAAACTCCCTATGAGGGGAAAAAAATTGAATGGAGCCGATCCCTCGACGGGGTGACCGGGAGGCGAAGCTGTACCGGCCGGGTGGCTATGGTATGCGGGAAAGGCTCATCAGGAGATTCGCCCTCCCATCTTCTTGGAATGCGAATTTGGGGAGGGCGAATCTCCTGATGAGCCGCCCACCCGTAGTTCGCGGGTTATACCAGGCGTCGGGCGGCAAGGGCAAGGTTTTATTTGCCCTTGAATCAAAGGCGCGATAAGAGCAATGTATTTCCGCTCTTGAGATATCCCAACTCATCATTCATCATTCATCACTCATCATTTTCTTTAAGGAGAAAATCAACATGGGCCAGCAATTCGGCGTTATCGGTCTTGCCGTTATGGGAGAAAATATTGCTCTCAATATCGAACGGAACGGTATTCCCGCAGCCGTTTATAATCGCACGGGAGCGAAAACCAAGGCGTTTATGGAAGGCCGCGCCGCCGGTAAGAATTTTCAGGCGGCCTATACGTTGAAAGAATTCGTTGGAGCGCTGGAACGTCCGCGAAAAATCCTCGTCATGGTAAAAGCGGGCGCTGGAGTGGACGCCGTACTGCACGAGATCAAGCCGTTGCTGGAAGACGGCGATATTCTGATCGACGGCGGCAATTCCTATTTTCGCGATACGGACCGGCGCGGCGATTTGTTTAAGAATACCGGCGTTTATTATATGGGCATGGGCATCAGCGGCGGCGAAGAAGGAGCGCTGTGGGGGCCGAGCATTATGCCTGGCGGAGCGCGCAAAGCGTACGAAATTCTCGAACCGATTCTGAAAAAAATCAGCGCCCAGACTGATTCCGGCCCTTGCGTGGAATACATCGGCGAAGGCAGCGCCGGGCATTTCGTCAAGATGTGTCACAACGGCATCGAATACGGCGACATGCAGTTGATCGCCGAAGTTTACGACATCATGCGTCATGGCCTGCGATTGACGTCTAAAGAGATTGCAAGCATTTTCAAAGAATGGAATGAAGGCGAGCTGCAATCGTTTCTTATCGAGATTACCGCCAAGATCGCCGATTTTCCCGACGATCTCGAAAGCGAAGGCGTTTTGATCGACCGCATTCTTGACAGCGCCGGGCAAAAGGGGACGGGCAAGTGGACATCGCTCACCGCCATCGAATTGGGCGTTCCGGTTCCCACCATCGCCGCGTCGGTGGATTCGCGTATCCTCTCTTCGATGAAGGAGGAGCGGGAACGCGCTGCCCGCGTCTATCCCTCTCCCAAAATCCCCTCGCCGACGGACCTGGACGCGGCGGTAATGAATATCCGCGCCGCCTTATATGCTTCGAAAATATGCTCCTACGCCCAGGGATTCGCCCTGATGCGGGCCGCCTCACAGGAATTCGGCTACGGTCTGAACTATGGCGATATCGCCCGCATCTGGAAGGGCGGCTGCATCATCCGCGCTGTCTTTCTCGACCGCATCCGCGAAGCCTACAAGCGCGATCCGGATTTATGCAATCTGTTGATATCTCCCAGTTTCAGCGACGACATCCTCAACCGCATCGACGGCTGGCGTTGGACCGTTTCCAACGCCGCCCAGCATGGACTCGCCGTCCCGGCCATGAGCGCTTCGCTGGCGTATTTCGATTCCTACCGCAGAGAGCGGCTGCCTGCCAACTTGATCCAAGCCCAACGCGATTACTTCGGAGCGCATACCTATCATCGCACCGACAGCGAAGGGATTTTTCATACGCATTGGTTTGGGGAAAAATGAATGATGAATAATGAGCGATTTTACCGATTTTACTATGTTGGAAGGGGGAATTTACTTGAATGATAAAAACGAGATGAATCCAAAACTGGCGGAAATTCGCTTGGCGTTGAAAACAATTGGGCCAATCGTTATGGGGATGGGCGCTCTCTTTGTGCTCATAGGACTGGCGAGTTTTTTTTTCTTCTATCGGGTCATACTGGTCTCCTCGTTATTTTTGGTTATGTTATCTTGGAGTGCCGATTCTGCTTGCCGGATACGTACTATCCTTATTTGGATACATGGGTTCCTTGAATCGCAACCAGGCGGGCGAGATTACGTCAGTCGTAAAGGATGCTTTCAATTACGTCGCTAAAGAAACCCGCGATGGCGTCAAAACCATCGCCCACGCTGTTGAGGAAGAAATCGGTGCGGCGGCAGCGAATACTGGCAAGGAAGCAATGGTTCGATGCCATAAATGCAACCATGATAATTCGTCCAGAGCCAAGTTCTGCGAGGAATGCGGAGCGGAGTTATCAAAATCCAAATCCTGCGGCCAAAGCGGGGAATTGAAAGAGCCGGAAGCCTAATTCTGCGATCATTGCGGGCGGAAGTTCGAATAGCTCATTCAATATTATATAATCGCCGCTATTAAGTACTGGAGAGTACGAAGTTTTGAGTTGATAAAGCGCGAACCCGGAAGAAAGGACGTTTTTTTTCTAATAAAAATCCCTCTACCGTAAAGAGAAATCGTTTTCATTATTTCTACTTTTCGGGTTGAGGGATATCACAATGATTTTAGGGAGTCCAGGGAGTCCATAGTATAGCTGCATCCGCCCTTTTCAAGCCGCGTGTTCGCGTTCGCGGATTTTTATGTATTTGGTTCTGATTTTGGCGGGATTTTCCGTTCGAACGGAGTGCGTCGGGGTTACAAGTTTTATCCGAAGCCTCTTCTTGGACACAGGATTGTACCAGGGATTACTTCATTTTTTCAATTACAGCGACGGATTGGATTTGGTCTATTTGACGCGAATCTGGTGTAGGCAGGTTCATCGGATTTTCCCGGTTCTGCGAGTTGGCGGGTACGCCGTCTATGTGGCGGATGGACTGAAAGTGGCCAAAGAGGGCAAGAAGATGCCGGGGGTGAAAAAACTCCATCAAGCCTCGGAGAACAATTCGAAAGCCCCGTACATTATGGGGCATTGGTGGCGGATGCGTATTATGCGAGTGGAAAAGTGATCGGTCCCTTGCTGCGAGAAGGCCTTCAGTTGCTCACGCGAGTGCGGCAGAATGCGGTGGCGTATCGGGAGGCGGCGCCGGCGAAATAGAGGGCGAGAAAGTGAATGCTCATAAAATCCTTATTCTTTTATTTCTTGAATGATAAAATCGTCGAAAGCGGCGGCGGCGTCCGCTTTAGTCCACAAACCAATCATTCCCGCTGCGGGAAAAGTGGAATCTTCGACTTGCATATATTGTTTCCCATCTAACGACGCCGTAATGGCGGCGCCGTCGTTGGAATCACGAAGACGCGAAATGAAGAAGAAAAACACGAAAAAAGATAAAAACGGTTTCCGCAAGGCATCTCATTGTGCGAAAGATTTTTCCGTGAAATCCAAAAGAATCCACGATATCCGTGATACAAAAATTTGTGGATTTCTCCATTTTTCGCGGTTTCGTGATTCAATAACGCAAAACAAATGAGGCC
>JBFMBP010000142.1:11609-13760 GCA_040755155.1 Candidatus Omnitrophota bacterium
AAGGATAATGTAACGCTGCGCAGCGCGTCCGGACGGCGCGAGAACGTCGTACTCGACGGCGCCAAGAGCGATCATGGCGAACTTGTCGGCCTGCGCCGTTGCTCCGGCGTTACTATCGCCGATTTAACAATACAGAATATCAAATGGAACGGCTTCAAAATCAATTCCGATTCCAATGTGCAAAAAGTTATTATCCATAACTGTATCATTCATAATATTTGGCAGCGCGGCGTTAAGGGCGTGAAAGTTCCTTTGGATAAATTGGAGGAATATCGCCCCAAAGATTGCATTGTGGAATATTGCCTATTTTACAATGACCATGCCAAGCAATTTTCCGATGACCCGGCGGACGTTCCCACTAATTTCAATGGCAATTACATCGGCGGCATCGATATCATGTACGCCAAGAATTGGATCATTCGTCATAACGTCTTCATCGGCATCCAAGGGCGCACCCGCGAAGGCCGGGGCTGCGTCTTCCTCTGGCATGAAGGCGAGGATTGCCTCATCGACGGCAATATCATTCTGAATTGCGACGTTGGCATTGCGCTGGGAAACTCCAGCGGCATCGGCGAGGGACAAAGCCGCGTACATTGCTCGCGTTTTACCGTACGCAATAATTTCATAACCAATACGCCGGAATCGGGCATCGTGGCCGACTACACAAAAGAATGCCGCATCGTCAATAACACGATTCATGATCCAGGCAGCCGCCTGCAGCGCCTCATCCGCATTGTTCACAGTAATGAGGGTTTATTCGCCGCCAACAACGTTCTCAGCGGCCCGGAGCTGCAGATCGAATCCACCAGCCGGCTCGTTCTGAAAAACAATCTCGCTAAAATCCTCACTCCCTATTTCGCCGATCCCCAAAACGGCAACCTGCATTGGAAAACAATACCGCCCAACGCCGCAGGTCAAGCGGAAAGCCTGCCCGATGTTCCAACGGATATCGACGGAGAGCCGCGCGGAGAAAAACCCGATCTCGGAGCTGACGAATTCATGGAAACTAGCGCCGTTTCTAATGGAGAATAATAACTGATATTAATGCTCGCATTGGAAACATCGGAGATTGTCATTCTGTGAGCGGCGGCATTCACGAACTCAGGATTCACATAGGTCCCGGTTTTCGGATATACTTTGGAAACGAAGGCAATCGGTTTATTATCCTCTTGTGTGGCGGCGTTAAGAGCAGCCAGAAAAAAGATATTAAAAAAGCGCAAGAATTTTGGGGAGGATTATAAAAAACAAAGCCATGAGCATCCCTCCTTTTGTTGACTATCACTCTCTACTCATCGAGGACCTTCGGAACCCGCAAGAAGCGGCGGCTTATTTGAACGCCGCCCTGGAAGATGGCCATATCGAACTGCTGATGATGGCGATACAAAACGTCGCCGAAGCCCAAGGCGGTCTCGATAAATTGGCCGGAAAAATTCATTTCTTCGCCGCCTGACATCGCGCCCAACCTTCGGCGCAAAAGAAGAATAATCGTGATAGAATGAAAGTACGCGACGTGATCAAAATTCTCGAAGCGGACGGATGGCAACTGGATCGAATTCGCGGAAGCCACCGGCAATTCGTCCATTCAATAAAAAAAGGAACCGTGACGGTTGTAGGCAAAGAATCCATAGAGATGGAAATCGGCTTGTTGCGCAGCGTCTTTAGACAAGCCCAAATCGATTGGAGAAAGCGAAAATGAAATACGCTATCGTTATCGAAAAATCTTCCAACGGCTTCGGAGCCTACGCGCCTGACCTTCCCGGTTGCGTAGCCGTCGGCGATACTCTGGAAGAAACAACGCAATTGATGAAATCGGCCATCGAATTTCACCTGGAAGGAATGAAATTGCATAACGAGACGATTCCGGAACCGACGTCCCACTGCCTCTACATTGAGCCTGAATTACCGCAACGCCAAATCGCTTGACATCGCATTACCTCTAATCGACGCCAAAGGGGCGGCCTCTCATCGAAACCGCCCCTCATCTCCAATGACGCAGTGTCTTGAAGTCACAAATTGTGACCTTTAACAAGAAATTGGATCGATATGAAACCTGATAATCCAATAATTATCGTCGAGCGTATCGAGAAACGCATATTTATGATCCGCGGTCATAAGGTAATGCTAAGCATTGATTTGGCAGAACTTTATGAA
>JBFMBP010000143.1:0-34632 GCA_040755155.1 Candidatus Omnitrophota bacterium
TGTTCCATCCTCAGCATCCTTTCCTCCGGACGTCCATATCAGGACCTCCAGATCATGGTCTAAGGGTGGGTCAATTTCCAACCGTTATTTCATCCCAAGCGGGTCAATTTCCGAGCGGCGCGTACAGGTAAACTTCGCCACATGACCGGCGGACAAGCGGCTTTTCCCATGGTGCTCTGGGCTGATATGCAGGGCCGAGCGCCTTATCAAGCGGGGCAACATGCGGACGCGGGACTTGAATCTTGTTATGCCCGGCTCGCGGGACTGAAGGTCGTCATACCTTCCAATCCCTACGATGCCAAAGGCTTAATGATATCCGCCATTCGAGACGTGGATCCGGTTGTGTTCTGTCAATATCCAGTTCCGGCTTCCGGTCCCGAGGTTCCTGACGAACCTTATACGATTCCCATCGGAGAGGCCGCCGTGCGGACCGAAGGGAAAGATATTACCATTGTGGGCTATGCCCCGCAGACGGTCGAGATTTCCAAAGCGGTTACGGAATTACGCCAGCGCGGAATCAGCGCCGAATTCATAGATCCGCGCACCTTGGCGCCTTTGGAGCCGGTGATGGAAACCATCATCGCTTCCGTAAAGAAGACCGGCAGACTTTTGACTGCCGATGATGGCAGTTACAGTTTCTGCAATGGCGCGGAAATTATAGCCCGAACAGCGGAGGCGACGTCCGGCGTTCAATTCAAACGACTGGCGTTTCCAGACGCCCCGCCGCCCGGCGCGCCGGAAATGATCGGGTACATGCGGGTCAGTGCTAATGATATTATTGCGGCGGCGGAAAAGATGGTACGCGGGTAGGTCGGATTCAATGGTCGCGAACAGCAGCGGCCAGCCAACGAAATAAATGGCTATGAGATGTCCCTATTGTAATTTCGACGCCTGCGATGACCGCATCCAAGGAGCATTTTGGACCCGGAAGGGATTTGTTGTTATAGATAATATTCCCGGTATGTTATGTCAAGGATGCGGGGAACAATTCTTCGCAGAAGAAACCACGCAGCAGATTCGGAAAGTATTGGCGTATTCACCCTTCAAAATCAATCGGCAGATTCTGGCTTCTGTATATTCTTTATCAAAATCCCATTTCGCAAAAAACAACCACGCGCCTCAACTACTGGATCGGCAGTATACCGCCTGTTTTGAATCTCCCTCTTTTCAATCAAGTTCTGCAACCGGACCAGTCAGCGATATTCAAGGCGATCCAGAGAGTCTTACGTGTAAATACTGTGAATCAGAGACCGTTGAAAGTCGCGTCCAATCGGTATTTTGGATCGCTGAAAAGTTAGTTATTTTAGAAAATATTCCGGCGCGGGTGTGCAAGCAGTGCCAGGAACAATACTATGATGATGAAATATTTGATGGCCTCGCCGCATTAGAGAAAGGTGGTTCTTTTCCGGGAACAGTTAAGCGAGAAATTTCCGTTCCGCTCTTCTCTTTTACGGATGCTGTGGGCGAAAATGGAGGAAGAAATATCATTAATTGGGAAATATGAAGTTTCAAGCAGTGACAAGGACATGCTCAGCCAACGTGGAAGCGGAGTAAAATTATTTCTCGTGGATATGCTTACAATCTATTCATTGAGGGAAATGAAAGAGTATCTTCTTTGATTGGCGATCCTAAGTACTCGAGCATTTGCAACGCAAAGCGTTTGAGTGAAGTTTAGCGGGTATAAACTACATCGACTATGGATTCGATTTTACTACAAACAAGAAACGGAAGCGCGATGTATTGTTCTCAAATCCATGATCAATGGCTATTCCTAACCATTGTATTGCTCGTCGTATGTTCATCTCCAATTGTTTTATCGCAAGAGATCGAAAGTTGCCGAATATTTCCCGCCAATAATGTTTGGAATACTCGAATCGATCATTTGCCCGTCGATCCAAAATCCAGCGACTATGTCAATTCCATCGGCGCTGATATCGGATTGCATCCCGATTTTGGCAGCGGATTGTGGATGGGCGCTCCCAATGGAATCCCCTATACAATTGTTGCCGATTCTCCCCCAAAAGTATTCGTATCCTTCGCATATTCCGATGAAAGCGATCTCGGGCCATATCCCATTCCATCCGATGCCGCCATCGAAGGCGGACCGAATGGCGCGGGAGACAGACACATTATCATCGTCGATAAGAATACTTGCACGCTGTACGAACTTTTTCCGCTTACCAAAATCCCGATGGAAGCTGGCGTGCTGGTTCGGGAGCGATTTTCGATTTGCGATCCAATCGTCTTCGGCCCGAAAGTTGGACATCGGTGGATGCGGCGGGATTGCCGATTCTGCCCGGTCTCGCCCGCTATGAAGAAACGGCTGCTGGAGAGATTAAACATGCCCTTCGTTTTACTTGCGAACAAACCCGACAGGCTTATGTCTGGCCAGCCCGTCATTTTGCCTCTCGAAGTTCAAATCCCTCGTTGCCGCCGATGGGACAACGTTTTCGTCTGAAATCTTCATTTGATATTTCAGGTTTTTCTCCTCAGACGAAAGTAATCCTTACCGCATTGAAAAAATATGGAATGATTTTGGCCGATAATGGGAGTAACTGGTTTATTAGCGGCGCCCCTCATTCGAGATGGGACAACGATCAGTTAGTCAATGAATTAAGAACTGTAAAAGGATCGAATTTTGAAGCGTTGGATATCTCCAGTTTGATGAAAAATCCAGATTCGGCGGAAATCTCTACGACAACAACCAATTCCACCGTGGATCATTTGAAAAACTATTAGCGCGTTCGGATCGGTTAACCGGAGGAGACATGACGCGGCAATGGGAATTTCGATGGATGGATTAAAGAAAAAAGCGCTTTTCCGTAGACTCGATATGAATCGTATGATAAAAAGCGATTGATATGAATCATGCTGGCATGGAAAAATCGGATGAAAATCAAAAATACAGTTCGATTCCTCGCTTGAAATGGATAATGCCGAATAAAGGAGGCAGGAAAATGAATGAGAATTCTAAAGGAAAGGTTTTTAGACTCGCGATTATTCTTCTGATTGCGCTTGCAAACCTGCCTGTGCAGCTTACTGCCCAGGAAATTCCTGGCGAGTTGGTTTTTGAAGAGCCTTTTGAAGGCGAAGAACTTGTTCCCGGCTGGTATATGGTGCAGAATAACAACGCCACCGCCGAACTGCTGGGGATGATTGAAGCAGGTCCGAACGGCGGAAACGCGTTAGTCGTTCTTACGTACACTCCCGATAATGTCGCCTTAACCAATCTGCAGTTTTCCAACGAAGCGTTTGCCCGGCCGGAAGGTTCCGACTTGTATGAGTGGCGGGTAACGTTCTGGATTCGCACCCAAGTCGTCCCGTTTACGATCCGGCCCATCATCGCCATGAGCGAAGATCCCTGGACGGGAACCGATGTGGATGTTCCCATCGAAAACGCCAATGAATGGACTTATGTCGATGTCGTTCTTCCGAGAGGGGATTTTTTAACGAGCGATCCGCTTTTATACATCATGCACATGGGAAATCCCGGCGATGAGAATGGGGAGAATGAAGTCTGGTTTGACGATCTGAAAATCTACCTGCTCAATAAGGAAACGAAGATCGGAGAGTGGGAAATGTATTAATCCTACAAGCGCCAAACACGTTTAATCGATTCGCGCATACGCGATAAATTGGCAACAATCTTCTGGTCTTTTTCGTCAAATCAATCTACTGGTTTTGCTAGGAGCGGCTTACTTGATGAATACAGCCGATCCCGGTAAAAAGTGAACGGGAACTTCACAAACAAATAAAGCGCCTCTCGACAAAAGGATTTTGCAGATTGCATGTTCATGTCAATCGGGGCAAGAAGGAGGAGGGAGCAGGTATTTGAAAAGTATGGCCTTTTGAGAACACTATGATCAAACTCAAGCATCCCAAGTTCTTAGCTTTTTTCCATAGATTTTTCCATAGAAATGCTACAACAGGTTGCATTTGCTTGCATTCTATGGCATCATATCGCAAAGAGGTAAGTAAAAGGGATACAGCAGGTTGCAGTGATTTTCATTATATTGCATTTTAATGCTTTTAGCCTAGAAATTGAATGGGGTTCAGGTGGTCGCTGGTTCGAATCCAGTCGCCCCGACCATTGAAAATCTTAGAGTTACAGTACATTTCTCCCACCCATTAAAATTTCTAATGCTACCTATATGCTATCACTAGGAGAAAAAAAAGACGTTTTTGGAAAGTTTCGGGGAAATGATTCAAGGATGTTTTTTTTCAAAGATGGAAGGCGATCCATCCAGCTGAGCGTTCCATCGCCATGATTACCGGAAAGCGATCCATCCATTTGAATGTTGGAAATGTCTTCGAGGATGGTTTTCTCTCTCGGCTCGGAATAATTTAACCAGGACGGCGCCAGGCATCCTCTTACCCTATCCATCGGCCTGTGTTTAGGAAGGTTCTCCAGCGTCAAATTGTCCGGCAAATCCGCATACGGTTCCAGAATCTTGTCTATATCTTCCGCAGCAACACCTTCGGCAATAAGCTGCTGCTCAAGCTCTGCCTTACTGTCGGCAGCGTAAACTCTTTGTATAGATACCAAATCAGCCTTCCTTTGCCGATATAGTTCTTCAGCGCTTCCACTGGATTCTTCTGCGGTTCTTTCGTCGGCATGGATTTCATCCTCCAAACGCCTATCGGTTATTTTTTTCTTTTCATCCGCTAATTGAGTATACCAATCGTCGATGTTTTTGTCAGAATTTTTATCTCCCATTCCCCAAATCCCTCATATATGTCTGGATGAGTGATACATCCGCCTGAAGATGTTCCATTGCCCTGAGCGATCCATTTAATTATTTCGCCCTTTCTGGATGTTTATGACGAGGATCACATCGCCATCGCATTGTTCGACATCGCCGGACATGGCGTTTCCGGCGCTTTGGATACGATTTCTTTAGTCTGATATATTGATACGCTGCTTTAGCATCGCAATACTAGATGCGTTCGCGAAAGACCTCAATGCAATTCAGAATAGGGGATTGATCCCATTCGTTATCGTGGGGGAGCAGTTCCAGATTCAGATCGTCCAATACGAGGATATGGTTGAATTCTTTTACAATCACTTTGTTCGCTGAGCCTGTCAACCGCATGATATCCACATTCGAATCGACGATCTGGTCTTGAATTTTAATATCGAATATTCGCCGTCCTTCGAGATCGTCTGGCATGGGGCGAAAGCCTAAGCGGATAGTGTAGTAAACGCCTTCTTGATTTTGATTGTCCATAAGTGGAATTTGACATTTTTCAAAACCCAAGCATCCCGACGAGAACAGCCAAGGTTTATCCGTCCCCTCCAGTTCGACGCCTTTAAAGTCGCGGCAAAAATAACCGGCGCCGTTTTCTATCTTTTCCGAGAGATCGAATTTTACGCCATAATTCGGAAAATGATTGTACATGTCCGTTTTGGGATTGGGATAACCAAACCAAACGACGCCTTCGTCGTCCTTCATATCGGCTGCTGCGCCCAAATTGATCGCAAAATGCTTCACGGGTTTCAGGTCGCCTGGGGTCACGTAAATACTCCACGGTTGTTGACGCTGCGATTTTCGCATCATCGCCAGCGTGCAGCGAACGGGATACGAACAAGTGCAACCGGCCGCCGCTTCCTGTGAAAGCAACACGCCGCTGGCGGGGATCATGCTAATGGCGCAACCGGGACGATACGCGCCGAATAACGATACGCCGCGATCTTCTTCGAGATCGTAAAAAGCCGTGCAAGCCGAGCGATAGAATAGTCCTTTCGCCGATGCGGATGTAATGCCGCAAGTATGGCCGGGCCGCAGAAATTCCCAGGGAACCTGCTCGCCGGTAATGGGATGGCTGCGCATGACCGTTTCTCCGGTATAGAGGTCGCAAGCGCGCGGCTCCAGAATAATCTTGTCGCCCACAATCACGGGTCTCGTTCGATAATTCAGAGTGCGAGACCACGCCATCTTTCCGCTGTCGGCGCGAAAGGCGGCGATGCGCCGCCATTGCAGTCCGCCGTTGATGAATCGCCAGGCGTCGTGATTGCCATAGTTGCCAAAAAAAACCAACATGCCTTTAGCGTAGGCGGCGCCCATTCTATCTCCGCAACCGCCGGTCAAATCAACGAAGGTTTCCCATAATTTCTCGCCTGTTTTTGCGTCAAGCGCGACGATCTTTCGCGCGTCCGCATCCGCGTAAGTTAAACTACCCAACGGATTTTCTTCCTTAAACATTTCCGCTTCCGCGGACGCCGCCAAATATTCCAGCGTCCGCTTGGTTGCGGCGTTGTTTTCCGCCGCATTGTCGGTCAATTTCTTTTTAACGGCTTCCAATTCGGCGGCGATTCCTTCTCTCAGTTTGTAAATTCCTTTTTGGATGAGATCGAGACGGTCGCGAATGGCGCATTCTTTTTCTTCTTGCGTAATGGCGCAGTCGGCGAAAAATATTTTCCCATCGCCAATCGTTATGGTAATATTGGCGATTTTCTTCCCGTCCCATATCCAAAGAAATTCGCCGGTATCGATATTGACGGCGAAGACTTTGTCGCTCGTCATCATTCCTTCCGTAACGGCGTTTTTCTGCATAAATTCGCCGCCGTTCCCGAATGCCGCCATGTAGCGGTATAACGTCCCGTCCCGCTCCGCGGCGCGCAAGAAATCTTGCGGATCGGGATATAGATTTTTGTAATAAAGATATCGTTCGTGGAATTCTTCAGGGATATCGCCGTCCGGCTTCCATTGACCGTTCCGCAGGCACAGTCTGATAAGATCGCCATATTCTTCTTTCATCGGCAAGGCGGAGGAACCGTAAAGAATCCCATTGACGACGGAAATATAACCCCATCGCCGATTAGTCCCATCGGCCGTTGGGGGCAAACGATAAACCCGAATCGTTTTTCCCGTCGCAGCGTCGAGGCGATAACATTCGTCAGCGGCGGCGACGAATAGGCTATCTTCGCTCACGGCAAGATTGCCGCTGTCGGCTTTGATTTTGACGCGTACGGCGCCGGGTATTTCCTTTTTCCATAAAGGCGTTCCATTGAAAGCGTCTACGGCGGCTACGATGTTTTCTCCCTCCATGAATGCGCGCCCATTCATGCAGACGGGACTTTGGGCTTCCGCGTGACGTTCCACCATGCCGATCGGGCCGGGTTCGCCGTACCATAGAATTCCCAATGGGCCGTCAACGAGTTGATCGTTAGAACAAGCCGTATTCGCCGGATCGCCGTATTCTTGCGTCCAACTCCCGGCGCCTTCCAATTCGCCGCGGACGAATTTTTCCCATGACGTTTCGCCATTTTGCCGATAGCCAAGCATCGATGCGCCGCCCCAAGGGCGAAGTACGCGGTAACGTTCGTTGTCGGCGGATTGCGTTTTCCCGGCGAACAGCATTCCGTCCGAAACGATCAAATTGGCGAAATAATCGGGAAGAGTGGAAATATCCCAAGGCTCGACGACTACGCGATTTCCCCACAAACCGGCGTCGTATAGTTTTTCCCGCGCCCGGCTCAGTTTTTCCGAATCTTTTTCCAATCCGATGATATTTAGTTTCGAACGTTTTGCCAGTTCGTAAGCGAGTCGGCCTTCTCCGCAATCGAGAACCAGGCAATAACCTTTTTGGCATTGAGCGTCCGCAAGGATTTTTTCAGCGGAGGCTTGATACAAAGCGCTTAAATCGTCTTCGGGAAATGGATTCGGATCCGGCGTAAATTTCATCTCGTCGTTGGCGTCGGTTTTATTTTCGCCAAAACAATAAATCGGACCGGCGTCGCTGCTCACGATAAGTCGCTTATCCGCCACAGCCAATCCCGCGGCGTTGCCTTGTATTGAATTGCGCCACTTTTCTTTTCCGTTTTGGGAATCGACGCCGATTACGATCTCTTTTCCACCTGCAATAACGGTATTCCCGGACGCAATTATTGAGCAAAGGTCTTTCGCTGGGTAATTCCACAGAAAACCTTCGCGTTGCAAACTTTTTATTTCGTCTCCATTTCGTCCAATTTTTAAAACAAGCGCCTCGATGGCGTCATCCAGTTGCTGGCGGTCTTTCTCATCGGATTGGCGGCGTTTTTCTCTTAAATCGGTTAGCTGACTGCTGAGTTCGTTTTGTTCGGAAGATAACTCGCTTAATCTTTTTTTCGCATCCGCAAACCGCCGCCTATCGATAGCGGTCAGGCCGTCTCGCGTAATCACGAAGGTTAGATTGGAGGTGACGACCATGTCGATTCCGGGAACATCGGCGAATGCGTCGTTCAATCGTTCTCCCGTTTTCGCATCGTAAAATACTTTATGAGGCGCGCCCGACAAATCCACTCCGGCAATAAGTCTGTCCTGGTCAAGTAGAGACCAAACGCCGCCGCGTTTGGCGCCGGGGGACGCATAAAAAAGAAATTTTCCCGTATGGCGATCGAAAGCGGCAGGCATGGATCGGCCCGATGGAATGTAAAGAACATCCGGAGAAGCGAGCAAATAGCCATGCGGAGAGATGCCGCCATACTGCAATTCGTGCGCATAATCGCCGATGGTATCGTTTTTCCAAACTAAGGATCCATCGGCTGCATTTAGGGCGCATACGTACAACCCTTCGTAGGGAAAAACGCCGGCGGTGAAGTACGCCGTCCCATTATCTACAAGAACGCCAGTGCGCACCGGCCATAAGGAAATCATTCTTCCGTTGCCAATTACTTTTTCTTCGCTAGGTCCCGCGCGGCGCTTCCATAACGGCGAACCGTCGGCGGCGTCAAGACAGTAGACATAGCCGTCGTCCGATCCGGCGTAGACTCTTCCCTCATATACGGCGGGAGCAAAACGAACCGGTCCTTGCGCAAAAAATTTCCAGCGCGGTTCGCCTGTCTTTAAATCCATAGCGAAGATTTCATTCGTTACGCTCGATCCGATAAATACTTTGCCGTTGGCGATCGCCGCATGGTAAGCGTTATCGCTGTGCATTCGAGGCAATTCGGAGGCGGGCATCGGCCAACAAGGTTTGGGAATATCGTTCGGCGAATAACTCCATTGCAAATACAGATCGTTCGCGAGAGTTTCCGAAGCGAAGCCGCTGCGCGCGGCGTCGCAGCGGTAAGCAGGCCAGTCGTTCGCAAAACCGGCGGAGTAGAAAAATAGTATAAAAAGTGGAATCAAACCAACGCGTATGAATCTTTTTTGATTCAAACGTATCATGTCCATTCTCCTGTTGCCAGTGTTAAATAGATAAGGTATAAACCGTCTCAGTCAGCAATAACTCCCATAATGCATAAAAAAAAGGTCTTTCACTAAGCTTTCGCTGGATTCTCTCATAATGATTCGCGCATAGTCAAGTTAATTTACGATTAGCCCCAGCTCGCTTTTCGCCGCCGTTCGCATAGCAATGGCATAAGGATAACCGCACGCTTGTTTAGGATGAATTCGACGCCACAGTCTTTGCTTACCTCGAGGAATTCGGCGGAATTTTGGCTACTCGCGACGGATTCGCGCCGCCGCAAGGCGGATGGGTTTACGCATGGGACGGCGATGTCAGCACCATGAGCAGCATTTCCAACAACTATTTTCGCGTCGACGTGGAAGCCGAATCGTTCGGTTTTGGCTACAACAACGCATTGTGCATCGATTTCATCTGTTTGAAGCGAGGAACCTTCAAGCCGACGACGGTATTTGTCGATGTCAATGAATGGATGATGTATTGATCTATACGGTTGAATGTTTATCGCAAGCGGGGACGAATATCATCCCCGCTTGTGTTCTAGTTCTCTGCATGATGGGAAAACTCGAAAACGATCTTCGATGGTCCAGGTTTGTTTTTCATCAATTTTAACCGAGCGGAAAAGGATTTTCCTTCTTTCGATTTGAAGCTTTGGATTATGTCTGTCTTGCCGCCTTTCAGCAGTTGCGAAACGGCTTTCTTGGGAATTTTCTTTTGGGCTATCGTTTTCCAGATTACGAATTGGCACCCTCCATTCTCTTCTCGCCAGTTTTCGCAGCCATATCCTTTTTTCCCTTCGATGATTTCTCCCCCGCAATCGGGACAGCATCCCAGCGATTGGGCGTTCGTTGATTTTTCCTTTTGTTTCTCAGCAATTTCCAATTCTACGCTCCATCCCTCCTTGCTTTGAACGAGTTTGAGAAAGGCGGAACAGGGTTGGTTATTGCTGGAAACGAAGCCATCCAGCGGGCCGATTTTCTTGCGCGACAAGAGATTTTGCAGAATCGCGGGAGTAATCTCTTTCCCGGAAATCGTTTTCCAAGCGACGAACGAGCAGCCGCCATCTTCTTTTTTCCAATTCGAACACCCAAATCCGCGCTTCCCTTCGATGATCTTTCCTCCGCATTGGGGGCAATTTCCCAATTCATTCGTCATGCGGGTTGATTGGGAAACCGTTTTCATCTCTTGCACGGCATCTTTTACGAAATTCCCAATATTTTCCAGAAACCGTTCGCCGCCCTTCTCTCCCTGCGCCATCCGCTCCAATTGCCTCTCCCAGCGGGCGGTTTCATCGGTGGAGGCGATTTTTCCGGCAACGGAAAATCGTCTCAACGAATCGATCAGAAAACATCCTTTTTCCAAAGCTAACAAGCGCGTCTTTTTTCGTTGTATGTACTTCCGTTTCAGCAGGACTTCAATGATTTGCGCCCGCGTAGACTGGGTTCCCAATCCCACATCTCCCCGATAGATTTTTTTCAATTCCTCCTCCGATGCGTATTTTCCCGGATTCGTCATATCCTTGAGCAGCAGGGCTTCCGTGTATTCGGGCGGCGGCGCAGTTTTCTTTTCTTGTAAGCGAGCCTGGCGGACATGGGCTGGATCGTCTTTTTGCAGCGGCGGCAGATTTTCCTGCTCAGGCTCGTCATCGCGCTCGTCCGGGCGCTCCGGCTCCATTCCATAAACGGCGCGCCAGCCGGGCTGGAGAATCGTTTTTCCTTTCGTGCGAAACGTCTCATTTTCAACGCTGGCGATGATTTCGGTTTGTTCATACTCGCAATCGGGATAGAAAGCGGCGGCAAACCGTTTCAAGACCAAATCGTAAATTTTGCGTTCGTAATCCCCCGCCTCCGGCGGCAAGGGAGCCAGCGGGATCAGAGCGTGGTGATCGGTCAGTTTCGCGTTGTTAAAGACGCGCCGGTTCGATGCGTTGACAAGACGGTTGTCGATGCCCGAAAAGATGGGTGGATAGGTTTGCGATAGTTTGCGGATGAGATTTTGCGCCATTCCAACGTTTTCCGTTCCGAGGACTTTGGCGTCCGTTCGCGGATAGGAGAGGCATTTACGCTTCTCGTAAAGTTTCTGAGCGACATCGAGGGTTTCCTGTGCCGTAAAGCCGAATTTTTTGTTGGCGTCCTGCTGAAGATCGGTCAGAGAATACAGCAAGGGAGGCGGCTGGCGCTTCTTTTGCTTGCTTACGGACAAAACCGCGCCGGTTTGATGGAGGACTTTCGACAGGATGCGTTCGGCGTCTTCCTTCTTCTCGAAGCGAGTCTGTTTCCCATGAAACCAGGTTCCTATCCATTCTCCTTTTTCATTGGCGAATTGAACCGTCAGCAGCCAATAGGGGACAGGCTTGAAGGCGTCGATTTCCCGGCGGCGATCGACCAAAAGAGCGAGAACGGCCGTCTGCACCCGCCCGACGCTGAACAGATCGTGCAGAGAGACGGTGGCGGCGCGCGAAAAATTCATCCCGACTAGCCAGTCGGCGATTTGACGCGATTGCCCGGCTTGCCAAAGCCGGTCGTAATCGGATAGGGGTTGGAGCGATTTCAATCCATGGGCAATGACTTGCGGAGTGAGCGCCAAACTGCTCCAGAAACGGAACAGTTTTTTCTGATCCTCGAATCCGGCCATGAGAAGAATCGTGCGGGCGATCACTTCCCCCTCGCGCCCGGCGTCGGTGGCGATCACGATCCGGTCGAAGGAGCCGCTCGTTAACAATTTTTGCAGAACATGGAATTGTTTTTGAGTCTTGGCGATCGGCTTATATTGAAATGATTCGGGCAGGATGGGCAGAGTTTCCAGACTCCATTTCTTCCATTTGGCGTCGTATTCTTGCGGTTCCAGCAAGGCGACAAGATGTCCAATCGCCCAAGCGATAGCGTATTCGATGTTCTCGATATAGCCGTCATGCTTTCCCTTCACGCCAAGCGATTTGGCGAAGTCTTGGGCTACGGACGGCTTTTCGGTCAGGATCAGCGTTTTCATAGGGAATCATTCCATCGCTTATCAGCGAGATGATGATTTTATTGTCTCCAACGGGGAGGATTAAAATCCTCGCCTTTAGGTGAAGGCTTTAGCAAAGAGAAACGATCCGTTATGCTAAAGCGATCATGAAAGAATATTGATATGGTTAGCATACAGTATACGAAATACCTCTGTATCTGGCGTGGATCGCGAAATATCGCCGAGTGGTATTGATCGGGGAAGTTGGGAATCGAGTGAGGGAATTGATCCAAGAGAGATGTGGAGCCCATGAAGTAATCATATTGTAAGGGCATGTATCGAAGGATCATATCTATCTTCTGGCGTCGATCTATTGGCAAATATTGTGGAAAGGTTTCCATGCGTATGAGAATCGATCGTAATTTTAGCAATTGTTATTTTTCAATTATATTGGCGGGGAGCGTTCTTGTTAACCATCCGTTATTCGCGGATACGGAGGTTGAGAAGGCGCCGGAGAAAGTTTATGAAACCGATTTGATTCGATACCCAGGACCTTGGGCGTTCGATTTGGGTAAATCGGGGATCATTCTGGTAAACGACCAGGACTTGGATGATTTGACCGATCCCGACAAGAAAATTGATCTGAGCACGTCTTTCGACAAGCGAGTGGAAAGCCTGCGCGACGTTTGCGAGAGGGCGAAGGCTCATGCTCACCCTACGCTGTACATTGCGTTCGATCAATTTTTTCGCCAATACCGTCCCGGCCAAGAGACTCCCCGCAAACTGACGCCCGATATGGACGAATACATCGAGAAGATGGCCAAGATCGCCAAGTTCGCCGAGTCCTACGGTTTGGGATTGGAACTGAGTCTGCTCAGCCCGCTGGAAGTGGGAACCGCATATACCCAGCGCACGGGCGAATCGGGTAAATGGTTGCACTACCGCAAAGGCCTTCGCGATACGGAGACCGGCGCCTACAGCGTACAGCTCTGGCAGCAGAAAAAATGGGCTAACAACAAAGGCGCTATCCTTTTGGAGGATGCGGGCGAGCGCGTATTTGCTTTTAGGGAGCGCCGCCTCGCTGGGACGCCATACTTGGCTGTCGATCCACAATCGATTGTTGAAATCACATCCACCGCCAAAGTGGAACGCTGGCCGGGCATGGCGGAGGATCGGGGGGATTACCGGGCGGAGCGCATTCGCGTTTACGGGGAAGGTATGACGGATATCGGCCCGCTTAATCGGGTTCTGGTCGTACAGCAATATAAAACGCCGGAGATGGATTACTTCATCGTAAACGCCTATCCCTTTTTGGAAAGCCTCGTCAATAAATACGTCGATGCGGGCATTCAACTCAACGCCCTCTATTCCGACGAAATGCACATCCAGCAAGATTGGGGATATTTCAGCCACCATGACAACGGCGAGTTCGCCCTGCGGTATGTCAGCGACGGATTCGCTAAAGCCTTCGCGGACGCTTATGGGGACGAATACCGCGATTTCGCCAAGTATATGATCTTTTTCACTGAAGGACAGGAAGACTACCGCAACGACATGCAGGCCAAGCAACCCTTGCAGCATGTCTTCGGCGGATCGGTGGAAGACATCCGCCGCACGGCTTTGTTTCGTTCGCGCTATTACCGCTTCTTGCAGGATAAGGTGGTCGAACTTTTCGCCAAAGCCAAGCAACATGCGGAAAAGCGATACGGCCGCCTGCTTTATTCCGTGGCTCACGCCACCTGGGCGGAAAGCCCCACCATCGATCTTTGGGACGGCGGGCAGGGACATCGATACAGCACGAATTACGAGTATACCTCCGATTTCGTTTGGTCGGAGACAGTGCACCAGGCGGCGTCGGCATGTTACGACTATTTTCGTTGGGGAGACTTTTTGACCGGCAACGGCAACGACCATTGCGAATGCGGATGGCTCGACCGCAATTACACCGGCATCGCCCTGGCGGCGTCCACGGGAATCATTAACGACATTCCTCTGTCTTATGCGGCGCATTGGGGGATGCCCAACGAGCTGAGCCGCCGGAGATCGTCGCTGGTCAGCGCGGCGGGAGCGTCTGGCGCTCCCGCCTTCTCGATCATTCAGGACGGGCAACACCGAGACGTGGACGTGTTGACGCTTTATCCCATTGATCTTGTAGCGGTGGACGAACATTTCGGCAGTTGGATGACGCAATACGCTTACGCCAACTATATTACTCAATCCAAACTGCTAGAGATGGGACAAGTTCAAGACGGAACGATCGAGTTAGCAGGAAGGAAATTCACGACGTTGACTGTCGCCTTCGAACCGTTTCCTTCTCATCGTTTGATGGACATGATCGAACAATTCTCCGCAACCGGCGGCCGTGTAGTTTGGTGCGGCCCGCCGCCCATCTTGTCGCGGGAAGGAGAGGCGACGCTCTCCCGCTGGCAAGACCTGTTTGGAGTGGATTACGATCCCGGATTGAATGAAGGACGAATTGCTGTAGGCAAGAAAGTTGCTTTCAGCGGCCTGTTATCGACGATCGAGCCGCAGATGATTATGACCCATTTTCTGGTCGATCGTATTTACCCCGTCTCGCCGCGCGATGCGGCGCAAACGGTCGCGTCCGTACAGAAGCAAATTGTCGGAACGCATAAGAAATTGGAGAACGGCGGTTCGTTGACGTTTCTGGGATTTCGTCCGCGCGACGATCAGGCGCAGAGCTTGGGATACGACATTCGAACCTGGTTCGATATCCTTACGGCTTTGGGCGCTTATCCGGCCAGCGGCAAGTTTTCCGGCGTTAACGACAATACCGAATATATTTCCCGAATGTCGGATTACTTTGTCAATCGTTTTCCCAACGGCGCGATCGGATTGGCTCCTCATTTAAAGACCGTGGAAGAAAACTGGAGCGGCGGATTTGCGCGCAACGAAGAACGCGACCGGCAGTATCTGGAGAAATTCCCGCCGCCTTCGGAAGCGATTCATTTGGAAGCGATGAAAATCAACGGCCATGAAGTTACATATGATGGAAGCCATGTCGTCTCCTATCGAGTAAACAATCATGGCGAATTACTCGCCTTCGCCGGGCATGATTGCCAATCGATTACGATAGACGGCAATAGTTATGCTTTCGCTGACAAGCCGATACCCTCGATTGCGTTCGCGCTGGTTACGGAGAATCGGCGCGTTCATGGCGGAGCGATCTATTTAGCGCAAATTCATGGAATTGGGGAAGTCCGTTTTCCCATCGCCTCGGCGAACGGCGAACTGGATTGCATCGCCGAAGGCGCCACGCCGGGCAGCCGGGGCGAAGTCGTGGAACATTCGTTTAAAGACGGCATTCTAACGCTGAATATCACTCCAGCAAATCAAGGGCGATGGATCTACATTTTGGGGAAAGAATGAGACTTTAACCTTTTCCCCTCTCGCAGAGGAAGAAGACTTGATGCTTTTTTATTCTCCCGAACGGAAATCGGAGATGGTTTGCGGCGAGATCGAAAATGACCGGAAACAAACCTTGCAACCAAAAGAAAAAGGCGCTTGGGCGTGGATTCCAACCATGACTTTCGCAGAAATTTCCATCATGAACATGCGCGCGAATCTCCATTTTATTCCGTCAAGACTGTAATGCATTACGAACAAGCTGCCTTTCCTCGTTAGCCGCAGATAACACTCGGGGGATGTCACAAGTTCGCCGTTGCAGTCATCGGACCACGGATTCGTAACGACCGTGACGATCGACGTTTCACCGATGGGACTGCGCTCCAGGCAAAGTTTAGCCCATTGCGTTTCACTGACGCGAACGGTCAAGGCGGCGGCATCGCCAAAATCTACAAGTTCGGCTCGCGCATGAGCAATCGCCGTAAAGTCGCCGGTAAATTCTTTGTAGAGAAGAGAACCATTGTCGATCGGCGTTCCGCCGTAGGGCCTGAAAAAATCGCTCGGCATCGGAGGAACGATGCTCAATCCATCGTTGTCGATTTTCCATTCCTGCGGCTCGTAAAGCCACTTTAAACCATTTTCAAGTTTTCCGTCTTTACAATCTTTAAGAAGATCCATTTTATTTCTTTCATAGGTAACCATCGATGCCGCCAATCTCACCACCATGATAGAAGCAACCGCATAAATTTAGAAGAGAATGCTCAACGGATCGTTTCAGCGAAAAATAACCCTTGTCTCATCCAACCGAATGATCTATACATACGCCATTGCCCGGTTGCATACTTAGACGGCAAACCGTTGGATGACTCTTTTGCCAGGCAGCCGTTTCGAAAGAGAATTCAAATGGACAATGATATATAGGTGCAGATAATGAAAAAGATCGTTTTATTATTTTTCGCATTTTGTTATGGGCTGATATCAAGCATGGTTCCTTGCGCATCGGCGTCAGACTCGTCCAACGGCTTTGCTTTTACGGATAAAGTCGTCCTCGCCTATTACTATATTTGGTTTCAGGAAGACAATTGGTTGAAGACTTCGAGCGAGGGTGAAAGTAAGGAAAGACTGGAAGGCCTGCATCCGCTAGTGGGCGCCTACAACTCTTGGTACCCCGCCATTATTGAAAAGCACATGCAGCAAATGAACCGCGCTTTGATTGACGCATTGGCCGTATCTTGGTGGTATGACGAAAAGCCGAACGGACCGAACAACATTCTGGACGCCATCTTCGAAAAAGCCGTCGCGCACAACCTTAAGATCACGATCGATTTCGAGCATGGACGGTCTCCTATGGAGACGGTGTATCATGACCTGTTTTATTTTCTGAACAAATATAAAAACCATCCTGCCATGTTGAAAGTGGAAGGGCGGCCGGTCGTCATGGTCTGGACGGCTTGGGGACATACGCCGGATGAATGGCGAGATTTGTTCGGAAAACTGGAGCAAGCGGGAATTGACGCCTTTCCCATCATGTCCGGCAGCTATATGAATGGCGAAGGGAAGAAATATTTGGGGCCGTTCCGTTCGCTGGAGGAATATACGCTTGTCGATGTCGAGGATTGCCAATTGGCGGACTTCATGAAGACCATGCGCGGCCATATCGATGACTACAATAACGCTCAAGGATTCAAAAACGGCAAACCGGCGCAGCATCACGCCACCATTTCGCCCGGATACGACGAAACCCGAAATCCGGGACGCAAGACTAAAAATGGGGGCTTTGCAGGAGCGGGATGGAAAGATCGAACCAAGTTTGGAGTGAATTACCCGGACGATCCGGTTGGAGCCTATTATCGGGGAACATTTAAAGCGGCGATGGCTTCCCATCCCGACTGGCTGCACATCTCCACATTCAACGAGCTGGCCGAGTTCAGCCATATTGAAGCCACGTTCGAGCACGGGTACGCCTATATCGACCTGACGGCGGAATTCGTCCGGATGTTCAAGAACCGGAAATGACTGAAATCGCCGATTGCCTTCAGTCATCGAAATGCTGGATTGTTGGCGCTGATGGCGCATCGCCATACCGCAACGGCGCAATCCAGCGTAAACCTATTCCTTTTTTTAAAAAGATTTGAAACGATATTAAAAAGATTTTGTGGTATGATAAACCCATTCGATTTCGTGGTTTTACCTAAAAATCTGGGTTTTTACAATATGTTGTTTTAATAATGGAATTTTTCGTATTCTTCATAGGAAGGAGCGGTTTATGCCCATGAAACACGAGGGAGAATCGAATCACCCGCTTTCTCGCCGGTCATTCATGAAAGGTTTTGGAACCAGTATGGCGGCATCCGCCATTACCGGCGGATTGGCGGCGGTCGCCGAACGTCCAAGTCAAGCGGCGGAAAGCGGCGCGGCATTGGGGCCAGACGCCGTACCCATGACCCTGACTGTCAACGGCAAGGCCTACGATGTTATGGCGGAACCGAGGGAAACTCTACTGGAGGTTCTACGAAACCGCTTGGACATCACCGGCCCCAAGCTGATCTGCGACAGGGGCGCGTGCGGCGGGTGCACTGTCTATCTGGACGGTAATACCGTCTACGCTTGCATGATGCTCGCTATTGAAGCCCAAGGCCGCGAGATCGTAACCATCGAAGGTTTGGCGAGCGGCGGCGTTCTGCATCCGGTGCAGGAAGCTTTTATGGAGGAAGACGCCATGCAATGCGGTTTCTGCACGCCAGGATTCGTCATGTCGATGGCGGCGGCGTTGAACGCGAATCCTTCCGCCAGTTTAGAGGAATTGAAAGAAGGCGTCTCCGGCCATGTGTGCCGTTGCGGGACTTACGCGCAAATCTTCAAAGCCGCCGAAACCGCAAAGCGAAAGATGGGAGGGTGAGATCATGGCGAAAACCGTAGCGGTTACGATTGGACATGATGGATTAATCCGCGACGTTACCTATTCCGTTGCCAACGACGAACCTGGCGTATGGGGAATGGGATACGATTTCTCAGTGGTAAAAAACAAACGCATTCCCCGCGTTGATTCTCTGGAGATCGTTACCGGCAAGGCCAAATACACGCACGACATTAATCGCCCCAACATGCTGCACGCCGTGATGGTTACTTGCCCTTACGCTAAGGCCAGCGTCGGCGCCATCGATCTTTCCGATGCGCAGAATATGCCGGGAGTAGTGGATGCGCGGTTGGCGGGGCAGGGGAAAAACGCCCAATATGCTGGGCACTTAGTCGCCGTGATCGCCGCCGAAACCCCTCAGCAGGCGATTGACGCCGCCCGCAAGGTGAAAGTGAGCTACACGCAACAATCTTTCGCAGCGGCTGCGGGTCCAACGAGCAGAGACGTTGGCGAGAATGTTCCGCAATCCGTCCAAGAAGGGCGCGTATCCTTCGTTTCACCCTCCAACCGAGGAAATGTCGACAGCGGTTTCAACCAGGCCGACGCCATTCACGAAGCCGTCTACGAAACCCAAGTTACGCCCCATTGTACTTTAGAGACCCACGGTTGCGTCGCCGAGTGGAACGGCAACCAGTTGACAGTGTGGATTAGCACTCAAGGGATTTGGATGAGCCAACAAGCCTGCGCACGGGCAGGAGGAATATCCGCTAGCCAAACGCGGGTAATCTCGGAATACATGGGCGGCGGTTTCGGCAGCAAATTGCAGACGGAAGATTTTACCGACCTTTGCGTCAAGATGGCGAAGGATACGGGAAGACCGGTGAAATTCATGGCTTCCCGTTACGAAGACCTCGTCCGTTGCGGAAACAAGCCGGGCAGCCGCCAGACCGTACGCATCGGAGGGAAAAAAGACGGAACTCTGACAGCCATCGACGCGCAATGCGTCGTCATAACCGGATACAGCGGTTCGGATAGTTACTCCGCACCCTATCATGACGGGTACGACTGCCCTAATGTCCGAGTCAGCGAATCGACCACGCGCCTGAACGCGGGCGCGTCCCGCGCTTTCCGCGCTCCAGGACGTCCGCAGGGAACTTACGCCCTGGAGATGGCCATTGAAGAATTGGCGGTCAAACTGGACCTCGATCCGGTCGAATTCCGCATGAAGAACGTGGGCGCCAGCGAACTGGACTGCCGACTGCACGCGCTACAAGCGGGCGCGGAACGATTCGGCTGGAGTGAAAAATTCAAAAAACACGGTTCCGAAACGGGAATTCTGCGGCGCGGAGTAGGATGCGCCATTACTACCTGGCCTTACTTCGCCGGGGCGGGCGGCGCGACGGCCCGTTGCACGCTCTACCCAGACGGCGGCGTGGAAATCGCCAATTCGTGTCAGGATTTGGGAACAGGCATCCGCACCGCCATAGCCGCCGCCGCTGCCGAAACGCTTTGCATTGAACTGGAGAATATCAAAGTTCTCGTCGGCGATACGCAATTGGGATTGGTGGGACCCATGAGCGGCGGCAGCGTTACTACTTCCAACGTCGCACCGGCGGTGCGCAGCGCTTGCTTCAAAGCGCAACGGCAAGTTTTCACTGTCGTCGCGCAGAAATGGGGAACCGATCTGGATAATATCGTTTGCAAAAACAGCGTAGTATCCACCCTAAGCGACCCGAATCTCTCCATGCCCTGGCGCGATGCGGCGGCTCTGATGGGCGAGGATCCCATCACGATCACGGCGCGAGACCTGGCGCGTCCTACGGTGCGAGGCGTCGCCCTTGGAACGCAGATGCGCGGCGCGCAATTTGCGGAAGTGGAAGTCAATACCGAAACGGGACGGGTGCGTTGCTTGCGTATTGTGGCGGCGCAGGATTGCGGCATCGCCATGGCGCGGGCGCAGGCGGAAAGCCAGATTTGCGGCGGGGCGATTATGGGACTCAGTTACGCTTTATCCGAAGACCGCATCCTCGACAATATGATGGGACGGCCGATCAATGCCAGCATGGAGACCTACAAGCTGCTAAGTCCCGTACAAGCGCCGGAGATCGAAGTGGTTTTAATCGACGTGTACGATCCGGTGAACAATTGCAGCGCTAAGGGATTGGGCGAACCTCCCCATATACCCACCGCCGCCGCCGTTGGCTGCGCCGTATACAACGCCTTGGGCGCGCCGGTGCGCTCGCTTCCCATTACGCCGTATAAAGTATTGCAAGCCTTGAAGAGAAAGGAGGGCTGAACCGATGAACAAATTCGAATATGTACAAGCGCAATCCATCGAGGACGCCTATCAGCGTCTTGGGAACGATTACTCGTCGGTCAAAATCATGGCGGGGGGAACGGATCTGATCGGCGAAATGAAGGAACATATCGCGCAGCCGCAAACCATCGTCAGCCTCTCCCGCTTGGATTCATTAATAGGAATCCGGGAAGAAAGCGCTTCGATAAGAATTGGCGTATTGACTCCTCTCTCTGAAATCGCTCGTCATCCAGTCATTCGTGATCGGTACGCGGCGCTGGCTCAAGCGGCGGCTTCGGTTGGCTCTCCTCAAATTCGTCATGCGGGAACGTTGGGCGGAAACCTTTGCCAGCGCCCGCGCTGCTGGTACTACCGCGACGAGCAATACAGCTGCTTGAAGAAAGGCGGATCGATCTGTTATTCCATTGCGGGGAAAAATAAGTACCACGCGGTTCTTGGCGGGGGGCCGTGTTTTATCGTTCATCCCTCCGATTGCGCCCCGGCGTTGGTCGCCTTGGGCGCGAGTGTTTCTATCCAGGGCGCCGATGGGCCGAGAGCAATGCTCCTGGAAGATTTTTTCGTCCTGCCGCAAACGAATTTCCTGCGTGAAAACGTATTGAAGTCTCAGGAAATCGTAACGGAGATCGAAATTCCGGCGATGCCGTTGAGAAGCGCATACATCAAGTTCAAGGAACGCGACGGTTTCGATTGGGCGCTGGCTTCGGCGGCGGCGGCGCTCGAAATCAAAAATGGAATATGCGAGAAAGCCAGCCTGGTTTTGGGTGGAGTGGCCCCCGCGCCCTGGCGGGCGAAAAAGACGGAGGAATTTCTGCAAGGCAAAACCATCGATGAAAGCATTGCGCGGCAGGCGGGCGAACTGGCGCTCGACGGCGCAATACCGCTTTCCGACAATCAGGAGAAAGTCGATATCGCCAAGGCGATCGTCAAGACGGCGATTTTGAGTCTGAAAGAAGGTACAACCGTAATCCAGTCGCCGTATTTATATTAATAACTCATGTTACACAGCCTGGGAGCGCGGGCGTCTCGCCCGCAAGTTGAAAATTCGGATTACTGAATCCATTTCAAACGTCTTTGCCAATGGCGCAAGATGTCTTTGCGCCATTGATTCATCGTTTTCGCGCCGCAGTGTACTCCTTCTTTGAGAGATGGATCGAGGAGGTCCGTCCACCAGAAGCGGTGTTCTTGTTCGTAAGGACGGCGGCCGAGCGTTCCTTCGCTCACGACGGTTAATTGGCCGGTTTTTCCATTCAGCCACGGATGGGGATTTTCAATTTCGTACGACTCTATACCCATGCTTTTCGGGCATAGGCGAAAACGATATATTCCATCGCCAACGTAATAACCGTCGAACCGTTGATCGTTGATTTTTACCTTGAATTGAACCTTGTCCGTAACCGGTCCCCCATCGGGACCTTTTAGATTGAATTCGACGACGGAAAATGTTTCGACTTGATCGCTGATGGTTGTATGCCGGTCGAAGACGAATTTCGGGCGATATCGAACCGGTCTGAATCTTCCTCCCCAGCTGTCCAAAGTGGGATTCTCCGGCGTTCCATAAAAAAGATAGGTTACGGCGGGAGTGTCTCCCATTTTGATCTCTCCATCCCGGAAATGGCCGAAATAGTTACCCAAGGCGCCATGTCCCTTGATATGGTTTTGGTAGAACGATAGATTTCCTAAATCACCGCTTTGATCGCCCCCATTAAAGAAACCGCGATACGTCGAATTGTTTTCCACAATCCACAAATCGGGAAAGTTGCGTTCCACGTAATCGAAAGCGTTGACGCCCCATTTTTTGTTCGGACCTCCGATAAAAATCACGCGCAGTTTCGGCAAAATCTCCGGCGCGTCATGCAACGCCTGCGCAACGTCTTCCAACAGCCCCCACGTCAGGATATACAAGGGGCGCGGATCGTCTTTTTTCGCGCAGGCGGCAATCCATTGGGAGCCTTCGGTCGGAGTACGATAGCCTCGGGAAGGAGCGATGTCGATAGCACCCTGTTTGGAGATCGACCGCAAGTAATCCGGAGTCGGAAACCGGTCGGAATGAGCTTTCAACTTAGGATAATCTTGTTCATATCGATCGATGACTTGCAGAATATGTTCTTTACGGCCTTCTCCCCACGGAGAGGCAAGGATTCCTTCGATATCGAACAAATCGGAATAAGCCAAAAAGTGAATCATGGACTGAAAATCGTCCGGATCGCTTCCGCCAATATCCGTGGAGACAATGGTTCGATACCGGTCGCCTGCCAACGCTCCATGTTCGAAATCGGCGGCGCAAGCTATAAAGCAATAATGGAAAAATCCCGCCGCAAGGAGCGATTTGATTATAATATTCAACAGTCCTTCTCCCTAAGCGTATTTTCGCGGAGGTTTCTCCATAGGATTCGGATTTACAGTTCGCGTTTCTTCCATACTTTATATATGGCAGGATAAACTAAAAGTTCAAGAAGGAAAGATGTCGCCCCTCCGAGCAGCTAAAGGAAGAATTACTGGTTGTTTCAAGTGAAAATCTACGAATTTCTTAGAAATTTCATCTCCAAGATGGTTCTTTATTTTCCGATTGCGGCAGTCGGTATTAATCGTCGTATTTATGGTTCCGAATGAAACAATTGTTTAACAGTCGCTAAAAGCGTTTCTTTATCGACTGGTTTTTCAAGATAAAAATCCGGAACGGGAACATTTTCCGGTTCTAAAAGAGAATGGATAATCGTATTCATATCTTTGTCATTCCTCGTCAATCCCGTAATTATAATGACGGGGATATGTTGATACTTTGCGGTCGATTTGATTTGACGATAAAACACGATGCCCGATTTCTTCGGCATTTGGATATCGAGAGTGATGGCATCCGGAGTCCATTCGTTAATTTTCTTCAGCGCTTCCTCGCCATTCAAAGAGGTAACAACCTCGTATCCCTCGGACGATAAAAAAATTTCCAATAAGGACGTAAAATCAGGCTCGTCATCTACGACTAATACTCGTTTGGCTCTTTCGCAATTCTTCATAATTGTTTACTCCTTCTCCTTAGGGATGGAAAAATAGAATTTTGCGCCAACATTTTCTTGGCTTTCGCACCAAATGCGGCCGCCATGCGCCTCGACCGACAATTTACAAAAGGCCAATCCCAGTCCGGTCGATTCGGAGTCGGAAGCGGTATGGCCGTAATGATATTCATGATAAAGCGACGGCAGGATATCGGAAGGTATTCCCTTGCCGTTGTCCTGACAGGTAAAAATAATGCTAGCGTTATCAGGCGAGTTGTACGCATCGATTTGGATATGCGTTTCTGGAGAATTGTGTTTAAACGCATTGGACGCCAAGTTGGAAATCGTTCTGCCAATTAAATGAAAGTCGCAATATACGGTTGATAATTTTTTATGCTCTTCTCCGATATGAATTCTCTCTTTCTGATTGGGCAAAGGAAAATCTTTCAATACGCGATCGAAGAGGGACTGAATGGAATGGAATGACTTTTGAATCGATTGGCTTTTTCGCAAGCGCGTCAATCCCAATAAATTGTTGATGGTTTCGGCGATATATTTCGCTTGACGATGAATGCGCGCCAGTATTTCCAGAAGAGTGTCGCGGATATTTGAGGGATTGGATATCTTTTCAAGAGACAATTCCGTAAAGCCAATGATGCAATTTATATTGGTCTTTAAATCGTGGACTAAAAACTGGGTTGCGCGCCGGTTTTCCTCTTCCAATTCCACCAAGATCCGGTTTTGCTTTTTCAATACTTCCGTCTGTTGTTCCAATTGAAGACGATATCTTTCATTTTTGTCCAATTCTATAGTTAAATCGTCTCTTTGATTTTCTATAATATTTCTGAAGTAACCTGTCGTCATCATTATCGACGATCCAACAAGGGCGAATAATAATCCCATGGGAATCATTTCCGGTTGAAACGAATGTAAAAGCGGACTCCAGATATGGGGAAGAGAATGAGCATAAGGAGTATGGGCATAGACTGGATCCAAAAAATGAAAAATGACCATGGAAATCGGATGAAGGAAAAAATATCCCAGCAAAAAACCGCTCCCTGCACTCCAGGCGGCGGAATAGATGCGTCTTCCGGGTAGAATCCGATAAACGGGATTTGACATGATTTTCATTCTCTTCATGCATACATTGCGGCTTCGTCTGCGATTCGATTGCGGATTGCGCCTCAAAAAAAAGGAAACAACGGTTCGGTTCACTTGATTGTCTTGAGTAACAATCGTTTGCATTCTCAATATCTAATCTAAGAGCGTCACCGTAAAATTCGGATTTACAGCTCGCGTTTTTTCCATACTTTATAAATCGCAGGATAAACTAAAAGTTCGAGAAGGAAAGAAGTCGCTAATCCTCCGATCATGGGAGCGGCGATGCGCTTCATGACGTCGGCTCCGGCGGACATCGACCACATGATTGGCAATAATCCCATAAACGCCGCCAATACCGTCATCAGTTTCGGACGAACGCGCTTGACGGCGCCGTGAATCAGCGCTTCGTTTAAGTCGGCGGCGTTCCGCAGGCGCCCTTCCCGGCGCGCTTCATCCAACGCCAGGTCGAGATAGAGGAGCATGAAGACTCCCGTCTCGGCGTCCAAACCCAATAAGGCGATAACGCCCACCCACGCCGCAATGGAAACGTTGTAATCCAATACATAAAAAATCCATATCGCTCCAATGGCGGAAAAGGGCACGGCCAGCATGACGACGATGGCTTTAAAAGCGGATTTGGTATTGGCGTAGAGCAAAACGAAAATCAGGGCGAGCGTAACCGGAACTACGATCTTCAAATGCTCGCGCACGCGCAGCATGTTCTCGTACTGGCCGCTCCATTGAAGGACGTAACCGGCGGGTAAAGGCAGTTTTTCCCGCACGATTCGTTTGGCTTCTTCCACATATCCCCCAATATCGCGGCCGGCGATATCCACGTAAACGTATCCCGCCAGAAAACCATTTTCATCCCGCAGCATGGCCGGACCGGAAACCAGTTGAATATCCGTAAGTTGCGCCAGCGGAATTTGCGCGCCGCTCTTCGTTGGAACCAATACCCGCTTCAAACGGTCGATGTCGTCCCGCAGTTCTTTGGGGTAGCGCAAATTGACGGGATAGCGTTCGCGGCCTTCGATGGTCGTAGTAATATTTTCTCCGCCGATGGCGCTGACGATCATCATTTGCACCTCATCGATCGTCAGGCCGTAGCGGGCCAATTGATCCCGCCGGGGAATGAAATCGACGAAATAGCCGCCCGCGACGCGCTCCGCGTAAACGCTGCGAGTTCCGGATATCTCGCGCAGGATCATTTCCAGTTGACTGCCGATATTCTCGATTTCCTTTAAATTATCGCCAAAAATTTTTATGCCGATGGGCGTGCGAACGCCGGTGGTGAGCATATCGATTCGCCCTTTGATGGGCATCGTCCAGGCGTTCGTCGTGCCCGGAATGCGCAACGCCCGATCCATTTCGTCAATCAAGCCTTCCCAGGTTATATGTTCGGGCCAAATCCGGCGCAGGAAAGGCTTTACCCATTCCGGCGCCGAACGCGAATACCATTGTTCTTGGCGCCGCCATTGATCTTCCGGCTTGAGGACTACCGTGGTTTCCATCATGGAGAAGGGAGCGGGATCGGTCGACGTATCGGCGCGCCCCGCTTTGCCGAATACGCTTTCAACTTCGGGAAAGCGGCGAAGAATGCGATCCTGCGTTACCAACAATTCTTGCGCCTGAGTAATGGAAATTCCGGGCAGAGTCGTTGGCATATACAAGATTACGCCTTCGTTCAGCGGCGGCATAAATTCGGAGCCAAGTTGAAAATAGACGGGAAGACTGACAGCCACCATAGATAAGGCTATTAAAATGGTTATTTTGGGAAAACGGAGCACGAGGCGGCACGCCGGTTCATAGACGAAATGCAACGCCCGGCTGATCGGATGACGTTCTTCCGAATAATAGGTTCCCACGAAAATGCGGGTGAATATCCATGCCAGCCAGCGCGGGCGAAAAGTGAAGGGATCGATGCGCGCGAACATCATGCGCAACGCCGGGTCGATGGTTACCGCAAGAAGCGCGGCGATAAACATGGCCAGGTTTTTGGATATCGCCAGCGGCTTGAAGAGACGCCCCTCCTGCTCAACCAAAGCGAAAATGGGGAAAAAGGCGACGGCGATGACCAGCAACGAGAAGAAGACCGAGGGGCCGACCTCTTTCAGCGCTTCCAAACGGACGGCGTGGAAATCGCCTTTACGGCCTTCGGAAAGCCAACGGTGGATTTTGTTGTAGGCGTTTTCCACCTCCACGATTGCGCCGTCCACGAGAACGCCGATGGATATGGCGATTCCCGCCAGCGACATGATATTGACCGTAACGCCCATAAAATAAAGCGGAATGAAAGATAACAACACGGAAATGGGAATAGTGATAATAGGAACAATGGCGGATGGAATGTGCCATAGAAAAATAACGATCACGATCGATACGATAATCATTTCCATGGTTAATTCGTGCTTCAACGTTTCGATCGCGCGAGTAATCAGGTCGGAACGATCGTAAGTTGTGGCGATGTTTACTCCTCTCGGCAAGGAGGGTTCGATATCTTTCAATTTTTGCTTGACGCGTTGAATGACGTTCAACGCATTTTCGCCGTGCCGCATGACGACGATGCCGCCGACATGATCGCCAAGTCCATCCAAATCCGAAATGCCCCGGCGCATTTCCGGGCCGATTTGGACTTGAGCGACGTCTTTCAATAAAACGGGAATTCCATTCTCTCCGGTTTTCAAAACGATCTGTTCGAAATCGCTCGTTGAATGGGCGTAGCCTCGCCCTCGCACCATAAACTCCGTTCCCGCGTATTCCAAAAGCCGCCCGCCGACTTCGTTGTTGGAGGCTCGTACCGCTTTCACAACTTCATCCAACGGAATCTGGTAGGCGGCGAGCCGGTTGGGGTCGACTGTGATCTGATACTGTTTCACGAAGCCGCCGATGGAGGCGACTTCCGCTACGCCGGGAACCGATTGCAAGGCGTAGCGAAGCGTCCAATCCTGAAACGAACGCAGTTCGTCCAACGAATGGGAATTCGTCGAATCCACTAAAGCGTATTGATAAACCCAACCTACGCCGGTAGCGTCCGGCCCTAGTTCCGTCTGCGTTCCTTCGGGCAGGCGCGAAACGATTTTGCTAAGATATTCCAATACCCGCGACCGCGCCCAGTAGATATCCGTTCCATCTTGAAAAATCACGTAAACATAAGAGAAGCCGAAGTCGGAAAAGCCGCGAATGGCTTTGACTTTCGGCGCTCCCAACAAGGCTGTAATGATGGGATAGGTAACCTGATCTTCGATAATATCCGGCGAACGATCCCATTTGGAATAAATAATGACTTGCGTATCGGATAAATCCGGCAGCGCGTCCAAACGGATTTCAGAGAGGATAAAAAACGCCAGCGCGCAAACCGCCACACCACCCAACAATACTAAATAGCGGTTATGGGCCGAAAATTCGATAACTTGCTTAATCATGAGCGAGGCTTTCTCGTCAAGGAGACTATTTCATTCCGCTTAGGGCGGCGCGGAGACGGGATTCGGAATCGATTAGGAAATTGGCTTTGACAACCACTTTTTCGCCCTCCTGCAAGCCGGAAAGGATTTGCGCTTTGCCCCCGCTTTTAACGCCTACTTTCACCTCGCGGGGCGTCAACGTTTCGTTGGTTTGTTTTACGAAGACGATCTGGCGCAAGCCAGTATCCATCACGGCGGAATCAGGGACAATGACGCCGTCTCCAGCTTGCGCTTCCAGCGTGATATCGGCGTACATCGAAGGTTTCAAAGACAGATTGGCGTTGGGAAAATCGAAGCGCACTTTCAATGTCCGGCTTTCCGGATTCAAGTAGGGATAGATATAAGATACAGTCCCTTCCAACCTCATTGTGGGATCGTAGGGAAATAAAACGGATGCCTTTTGTCCGATCTTGATCGAACGCGCCTCGAATTCGTAAAAGTCGGCTTCAATCCACACTCGCGATAGATCGGTAATGGAAAACAACTCCATGCCCGGTTCGACTTGATGGCCTTCGTAAGCATTTTTCGAGGTAACAAATCCGGAAACCGGTGCGTTCATCACGACGGAGCGTTGGGACTTGCCGGTTTTTTCGATTTCATTCAGAAAGTTCGGAGGCGTATCGAACAACAACAGCCGCTGCCGGGCGGCCTCCACGAGGTCTTGCCCGCCTCGGCGCACTTCGGGAATGGAAGATTGTTGGAAGCGTTTGGAAAACTCCAAGGCGCGCAAGTATTCTTGTTGGCTGGCGAGCAGTTCCGGCGAATAGATGGTCAAAATCGGACGTCCCGCCTGCACTGTTTGCCCCGTAAAATTCACGAAGAGTTTCTCGATATACCCCATGATTTTCGTATGAACATGGCGGATGCGGGTTTCATCCGCTTTTACGGAGCCGACCGTGCGGACATCGTACGTTATTGTTTCCCGCGTGGCTTCCGCGACTTGAACTCCCGATAAGAGGGCGCTCTCCTCGTTCAAGATAACGGGGGCCAATCCTTCGATTCCCGAAGCGGGAAGCCGCATTTCATCGGCGTAGACGGGGACATAATCCATGCCCATCGAATCTTTCGCGGGAACCGGCGAGGTGATCGTCGGATCCATGGGATTTCGATAGAACAAGATTTCATGCTGGGCCGCCTCGCCGGATTGGTTTGGAGGAGGGGAAACCGGCGCCGCCGTTGGTTCGGCGGACGGTTCTTTCATACCCTCCATTGGCGATTCGTGGGAATGATTCTGTTCGGACGAAGGCGATGGCGTCGGCGCCGGAGCGCCGGGTGCGGCTGTGGGAATGGGTTCCAACTTCATGCCGCATTTGGGACATCGGTCGTCGGGATTGTTTGATTTCACTTCCGGATGCATAGGGCACTGATATTTATACGCCGTTGGGATAGGAGTTTTTTCTTCGATAGGAACAAGTCTCATACCGCAGATAGGGCAGTCTCCTGGACGGTCGGAGATATAGGTAGGATGCATGGGGCAATGATATTTCGCCGCTTCGTCTTTGGTTTTTTGGCACGCCGCCAAAAACAGAAGAGAGGCGATTATCATGGCAGGAATGAGCCCAAAAACGATTTTATCGGTTCGCGCCTTCATGAGTTGGATTCTCCATTTTCCTGCGATTGGCTAAGCAAGGCGTCGAGTTCCGCCCAGGTTTTGAAGCGTTCCGCTTCCCGCCGCGCCAGTTCCATGCGGGCGTCAAGCCACATATTGAAATCCTCGACGACCGTAGAGAAATCGCCGCCGCCGGTGAGATAGGAAGCGCGGGCGGCGTCCAAAGCGGCGCTGGTCTGCAGCAAGATGCCTTCGCGGTAAAGTAAAATTTGTTCTTGCGACTTGTTCCACTCCGCCCGGAGGCGGACGATTTCGGAGCGGATCATGGCTTCGGCGCCGCGCAGTTCCCATTCCGCTTGCTGCAGATCGCGTTCGGCGGCGCGCAAGGAGGGCGATTGCTTCCATTTTTTCCAAAGCGGAAATTCGACATCCACCTGGAATGTAACAACTTCATCGAAGCCGCCGCGGGAAAAAGCGCCGATTCCTACCGTGAAATTGGGATTCAATTCCGAACGAGCCACTTCGAGTTTGCGTTTCGCGGCTTCTAGTTCCGCCTGTCTGATGTGGATATTCGGGGCGCTCTTCAACGCAATATCGGGGGAATCGAAAGCCGCGACTGGCGGCTCGGGCAGGATTGCGATTTCCGGAAGCATGGGATCGTCGCGCCGGTCGCGCAAGCGATTGATGTATGCGGACACAGTCTTACGCTCCGCCGCCAGATCGATTTCTCTTTCTTTGATCCGGGAAAGCTGCAACTGGATTTTAATGACCGCTTCCTGTTCCGCCGTTCCCGCGCTATAGCGCGAAGCGACGGTGGCGGAAAGCATCTCCAGTAATTCTTTTCCCATTGCCAACGATTTTTGTTCGTAATCAAGGGCGTAGAGTTGCGCATAGGCGACGCGCATTTGCAGAATCAGGTTGTTTTTCGCGTCCAGCCATTGCGCCACGGGGATGCGCGCTTCCGCTTCGGCGGCCGCTTTGCGGCTTTTCAGTTTGCCCGGATACAACAAACCCTGCTTGATTTGAACTCCCGCCATCGACATTTCCTCGTCGCCGATCGTGTAGTCCGGGAATCCGATATCTTGAACCATGAATTCCACCATAGGATCAGGCAAGGCGCCTTCTGGCGAAATCCGTTCCCGGGCGGCCAAAATGCGTTGTTGCAATGCCGCCAAATCGGGATTGTTCGCCAATGCTTCGCGGATGAAATCTTCGAGCGGCGGCGTTGGGTCGGCGATGGTTGGATGATGGGCTGAAGACGGCGATTCGCTGGTCGGCGCAATATTTCCATGATCGGTTTGCGGCCAGGCGAATGCTCCCATCATGAAAAACGCCATAAGCCAGGAAAAACGAATCCGTAAGCATTGAATCATGCCGGCATCCTTTCGGCTTTATCTTTTTGTCATCTGTTTATAATCATTATTGCTAATATTGCAACAAAAACTAGATTTGATAACGCTTTCTCTATATTATATATCGATGATCGGAGAGAACCAATTTTTTTACGATCAACGGCCATTAACGGCATCAACCTTTTTTCTTATTGCGACTGAATTCGAAGGGGATGGAAATCCAATTCTTATACATCCATGGGAGTGGAATCCGGGAGTGGATTTTCATCAAATTCATTATTAGCAGCAACTTATCGGCGATGGATCATAGGCCGCTATCCTATCCTCCGAGTATTCCTCATGGTCTCCTTGTTCGTTTTTTCTTAGCAAGCCCTACAGATAAGAAAATAAAGGTTCGCAAATTCCAGCCGATCCATCGTCGATTTTTTAAAAACGGATATCATTACTCGGAGAGCCTTGCGCAATATGATTTCACTCGAAAATTTTAGGGGAGAATTGAAAAGCGGACTTTAATCCTTTTGCTTGATGCGTAAAATTAATAAATTTTACGCTTGTTTTTTTTATCTGGAGATAGGGATAATCTATATCCTGTTTTTTTAATCTAATTTCATTGAAGGAGAATGGCTGATGTTACGATGGAAAGACATTAAACTGGGACGTAAGTTTGCGGTGGGATTTGGTTTGGTTTTGATCTTATTGATGGTCGTTGCGGGGTGGTCGATTTTGGGCATTGGAGGAATCGTCAAGAATGCGGGGCAAGTGATCGAAGGCAATAAATTGAAAAGCCAGATCGTGGAACGGATCGTAGATCACCTGAAGTGGGCCGAACAAGTAGCCAATTTTATCCAAAACGAAAACTCGGCCGAACTCAAAGTACAAACCGATCCTCGTCTCTGCGCCTTCGGCAAATGGTATCACGGCGAGGAAAGAACAAGGGCGGAAGAACTAATCCCGGCATTGAAGCCTATCTTGGCCTCAATTGAAAAGCCGCATAAGGATCTTCATGAATCGGCTATCGAGATTCAACAAAAATTCGTTCGAGTGGATAAGCAGTTGGGCAATTTTCTGCGCGACAAGAAAATCGACCACCTGAATTGGATGCACAATGTCAAAAACTCCATGTTGGACGAAACGGCGACGACAGTCTCCGTGGAATTAGATCCAACGAAATGCGGATTGGGGAAGTGGATGATCTCTCCCGAAGTCGGTATTTATAAGCAAAACGATCCCGAATTCGCCGCCCTATTAAAGGGCGTCGAAGAACCGCATCAAAAGTTGCATGAGAGCGCCCGCGCCATCTCAAGCTTCCTCGCTGAAGGAAGACGGAAGGAAGCTTTCGACTTTTACGTCGCCAATACGCAGCCTGCCGCTCAGCAAACACTGGGCGAGATCGATAAAATTTTAGTTTGGTATCAAGGAAAGATGGCCTCGATGGAAGAAGCGAGCCGCATCTTCACGGGAAAGACAACCCCGGCGCTGGCCGAAGTGCAACGGATATTGAATCAAGTGCGCGACTCCGTCACGGAAAACATTATGACGGACGAGCAAATGCTCGCCGCCGCCGACAAAACTCGCAAAGCCGTTATCGTCATCAGCGTTATTGCCATTGTTGCTGGAATTCTGCTTTCCATAGTCATCGCCAAGGGCATTATCGTTCCCTTGAAAAAAGGCGTATCCTTCTCCCAAATCGTCGCAGATGGCGATTTCAGCCGGAAACTTGAGGTGGATCAAGAAGACGAGATCGGCCAGCTGGCTCATGCGCTCAATCATATGTCCGCCAATCTCAGCGAAGTGATGATTGGCATCCAACAGGCGGCGGAGCAAGTGGCCGCCAGTTCGGAGGAATTATCCGCCGGATCCCAAAGCCTGGCCCAAGGCGCCGCCGCGCAGTCGAACAAACTGACGGATACGGCGGTCACAATCGATTCCCTAGTGCAATCCATCCAACATAGCGCCACAAGCGCCTTGGAAACTGACGGCGTATCTTCCCGCGCCGCTATTGAAGCCGATCAAGGCGGTCAAGCCGTCACGGAAACGGTAACGGCCATGAAACAGATCGCCGACAAGATTTCTATCATCAATGATATCGCCGATCAAACGAACCTGTTGGCCTTGAACGCCGCCATCGAAGCGGCGCGGGCGGGCGAAATGGGCAAGGGATTCGCCGTCGTCGCCGTGGAAGTGCGGAAATTGGCGGAACGCAGTCAAATCGCCGCCAAGGAGATCATCGATTTGGCGCAAAACAGCGTCGGCAAAGCGGAAGAAGCAGGACGATTGATTCTCACCGTCGTCCCTGGAATCAAAAACGCTTCTACGCTGGTGCAGCAAATCACCCTGCAATGCAGAGAGCAATCGGAATCCGCCGGTCAAATCAAGGAGATCGTTAAACAGCTCGAACAGGTTACGCAGGAGAATTCGTCCGTCAGCGAAGAAACGGCGACGGCCAGCGAAGAATTATCCGCTCAGGCGGTATCTCTGCAACAAATGATTTCCCGATTCAAAACGACGGATAGCAGGATGGAAACGCGGCAAGCCTTGCCTCCGGCGGCTCGTTTTTAGGATTGGCTAAGGATTCAAGTCCGCCTCCAAGACGGCGGTTTGCAGATAGTCGATAGCCAACGGCAGACAGTAACGGTCGTCCATCCATGAAGGATCGGGAACTTCGCCGCTTTGCAATCCCCGGCGATGGCGTGAAAGAATTTCCCATTCCTTCATGGCGAGAAAAGCGAAGGGATAAAAGTACTGCGTTTGGCGGCTGGTATGGCGGTAATCGAAAGAACCGTTGGCGAAAATCTTGCCATCGAGAAAACGGAACGCCGCCGCCATCGCTTTCTTCACTCTCTCGTCTCCCGCGTGAAGATAGTATTTCGCCAGACAGGAGAGGGTGATCGTCAGATAGCCGATATCGAAACCGCCGTATTCCGCAAAATACCCTAAAGCGTCCTGCCGATCGAGAACGGCGTCCATTCGCCGGCGGGCGTCGTTCTCGATGGCGGCGTCTTGAAGCAGCTCGGCGCTGAGGCGCAAGGCGACGGCGGAAGCGGCCATTTGATTGAGGACGGCGGGATTTTCATGCCGGGCCAGCCAGGCGCAGGCTTTGCGGATAGAATTTTCCGGCGCAGGGCAAGCCAGAAGGCGGCAGGTTTCCGCCGTTGCGTACAGCGTGAAAGAAGTAACGCAGAACGAACGTTCGAAAGGCCAGTATTCGTCGAAACTGCCGTCCCGCCGCTGGATATTCTCCCAAATGTTGACGGCGGCGCAAGCCCATTCTTTCACTTGCTTTTTTTGAAAAAAGCGGTTTTGGGGATGATTGTACATATAAAGCAAAGCAAGAAATTGGCTTGCTTCCTGAAAGCGGGAATTGACGAAATCCACCTGGCGATAATGCCAATAATAACGGTCGAAACAGCCGTAAGTGGGAGAATCCTTGTCGCGATCCCCCAATCCTAATAGACGGCAAGCCTGAGAAAGGGCGATGCGTCCATATAATTCGCCGAATTGTATTTCTTCCATCCATGATTCTCC